>CAYTDS010000001.1:0-14281 GCA_964436555.1 uncultured Flavobacteriaceae bacterium
ACGTGCAGCAGTAATTCCCGCTATTCCGTTACCAATAATCACAATGTGTTCCATAAAAATGCTGAATTCTTAGTGCCTAGGTCGTCAATAAAGATAAGAACTTAATTCTGCCTTCTAATTTAGATTAGGTTTAAATATCCCGTTTTATAAATGCTTTGAAAAAGAGTATATTAGATTGCAAATTAATCCTTCGATGAAACTATTCGGAATCACTTTATTATGTCTTTTTCAGCTCTCCTGCTCCGAATTGATACAAGAAAAATTTAATGGGGTTAGTTTTGTTGCCTCTCGGGAAAGTGTAGCTCAGGAACATGTTGAAGAGTTAGTAAAGTTGAATGCCAATTATGCCTCTGTTATGCCTTTTGGTTTTATAAGGGAAATGAATACCCCTGAAATTACTTTTAACACAGAAAGACAATGGTTTGGGGAAACAAGACAAGGCGCTAAGCAGTATATTGAACTTTTAAATAAAAATAATATTCAGGTGATGCTTAAACCTCAACTATGGATCTGGAGAGGGGAATTTACAGGGAATTTAAAAATGAATTCGGAAAGCGAATGGCAGGCTTTGGAAAAAGCATATGAGGCCTTTATTTTGAACAATGCCGAACTTGCAGCTGAGACTAAGGTGCCTTTGTTTTGCATAGGTACAGAATTGGAACAATTTGTACACCACCGACCTGAATTTTGGAAAAATCTCATTCGAAAAATAAAAAATATTTATAAAGGAAAGCTTACCTATGCAGCCAATTGGGACGAATATCCTAAAACCTCCTTTTGGCAGGATCTGGATTATATAGGCATTGATGCTTATTTTCCGCTTTCAAAAGAAAAAACTCCTACGGTAGAACAGTTGCGTTCCGGGTGGCAAAAACACAAGCAAAAGATTGCTGCCTTTTCTGAATCAGCGAAAAAGCCTATACTATTTACCGAGTTCGGATATCGAAGTGCCAATTTTACCGGATTAAAACCATGGGAGGAAGATAGAAACGATACCATTGTAAATCTGGAAGCCCAAACCAACGCCACCCGAGCAATTATGGAAGAGTTCTGGAAAGAAGATTGGTTTGCGGGCGGGTTTGTATGGAAATGGTTTATTCACCATAAAGAATCAGGTGGCCCTACCGACAATCGCTTTACGCCTCAAAATAAACCGGCAGAAAAGGTACTAAGAACGTTTTATCAACATTATTAACACTAGTTTAAAACTAGTTTCATTTGTTTTTTGGCGGTATTTTTGATAACCTTTGTTAAAAAAGAGACCAAATAGTGTCATTTCAGAAAGTTTTACTTCCAAATATGCTGCTTCTTTTGTGTTTTGGAACCCTCCATGCGCAAGACACCTTGCGTACCATTGTTGCAGAAAAGGGCGATGGCATTTATTCCCTATTAAGAAAGTATGGCTTAAATCCTGCACTTCATTATAACGATTTTATTGCTCTTAATAGTGACAAATTAGTAGATAACAGCGCTCTTCTAGAGGGTAGCGAATACCTGATGCCGATTTCTGAAGAGGTTAAACTAGTTGATTCTCTCGAAAAGCAATCTACCAAGATTCAACCCGTAAAAGGTACAGAGTACGCCATATTTGGAAAGAAACACGCAATGGTATTATCTGTAAGCGATCGTCTAAAAGATAATGTCTATTATTTAATTTCTGGTCACGGAGGGCCGGATCCGGGGGCCCTTGCTGAATATGCCGGTAAAATTATTGCAGAGGACGAATACGCATATGACATAACGTTACGTTTAGCCCGAGAACTGCTTTCCCATGGTGCCAAAGTATTTATCATAATTCAAGATCCGGATGATGGAATTCGGGATGAGCGAATTCTGGAAATAGATCGTGATGAAGTTGCTTATCCTAATCTGGAAATTCCCTTAAATCAGTTGGCACGATTAAAGCAACGCGCAGATATTGTAAATAATTTGTATTTGGAACATAAAGGGAAATACCAAAGACTAATAATTACACATGTTGATAGCAGGAGTATTGGACAGAATATCGATGTTTTCTTTTATTATCATGAAAAGAGCAAAAATGGAAAAAGGCTATCAGAAAATATACATAAGACATTTCAGGAGAAATACAAGATACATCAGCCAAACCGGAAATATGAAGGTACTTTTTCTGACAGAACGGGTCTCTACATGGTAAGGAATACCATTCCGGCTATGACTTATATTGAGATTGGAAATATTAAGAATACTAAAGATCAAAAGCGCATTTTAGACCCTGTAAACAGGCAGGCATTGGCCAAGTGGATTAGTGAAGGGGTACTCCGGGATTATGAAGAAAAGTAAATAGTTAAAGCGCTACATTTCTTTTATAATACTGATATAGTTGTTCCGGCCCGGCTCCCATGTAATTCTTTAGGTGAATTACTCCAAAATGATATTGCAACTTTATAATTCCATATTTTTCATAACGTCTTGCTGAAGTCTTTACATAACGGGACAAGATTTTAAAGTTTGTAATTGCATATAACCTTCCAATAAATTCATTGTCTTCGTAAACAGCATATTTTTCATTAAATCCGCCTGCTTTTTCAAATAAATTCTTTTCAATAAATAAGGATTGATCCCCGCCACGAAAAAACTTGTGATTTATACGAGTGAACCATGCAAAGAAACCCAGAATGAGATTATTTGAGTCAAATTTCATTTGAAAGCAGCCTACCTGATAATTCTTTCGAACTGCATCCAGAATGGATTGATCAAAAAATTGAGGAGGCAAGGTGTCGACATGTAAAAAATACAGAATTGTACCGGTAGCATATTGCGCGCCGGTATTCATTTGCTTTGCCCGCCCTTTTTCAGAGTAAAGAACCACTGCACCTAAATTAGAAGCAATTTCAGCAGTGTTATCTGAACTTCCTCCGTCAACAATAATAATTTCTTTGATATTTTCTGCAGTGCTATTTTCTTTTAGGAATTTGAGAAAGTTCGCGATAAGCGCTGCTTCGTTCAGCACGGGAACAATAATACTTATGGTGAGGCACTTATTTGGATTCATTTAAGCTCCAGTCATAAGAGAGATACACTACTTTGTCCGAATTATGAAGTGGTTCTTTCGCAAATTGGTTTAAGTAAGACACCAGAGAGCCGTCTACCGTAAAATCCTTTTTAAACCAATTAAAAATTTCTGACACTTCTGCCTTATTTTCAGAAATACGATTTCGTTTAGGGTCGTTAATAAAACTTACGGCAGCCTGATGTAATTGCCTTTCCAACTGAACCGCCGTGTAGGCTTCGTTCAATAATTTAGGGCAGGAATACGAGGCGCAATTAATGGCAAAATGAATTCTGGGTTCCTTCATTTTCCGTAATATCTCATGCTCAATATCATTAAGCGATATACGTATATCTCCCAAAATGATAATTTTTTGATTCCACGGATTTTTTATGTCCTTTATGCTTTTTAGAGGATAGTTATCAGCGATTAACTTAACCGTTCCGGCATTATACAGGTTTATATAATATGCCAATTGTTCTTCTTTAGCCGAAGTTTTTGAAGGTACATTTTGTGCTAAATAGTTGAGGTAATTCTCCAATTGCTCAATATCCTTGGCAAAATTCTTATAATTTACATTCCCATCAGTATCTACATGTGTTTTTAATAACTTATCCCACGACGAATGGTCTAGCGATTCCTGAATAATACCGTTTCCATAAGGTATGCGTTCTGTAACGGGAGATCCGCAAGAAAATAGAAAGGAAACGAATAGCGATGCAAATTTGAACATAATCATGAGCAATTAGTGTACTATTTCATTAGTTCAACTTTTGAATAAAAGCTTACACTAATGTTTGATATTTTGCAATTAAATACGTTTTAGTAATTCTTTAAAGAGCTGCACCATTTTGGGTTCGGTCTTTTCTGCAATTTCAATAATCTCTGAAATGTTGACTGGTTGCAAATGATCCGGATCACATTCGTCAGTCAAGACCGATATGGCTATAACGGGCAACCGTAAATGATTGGCAACAATAACTTCAGGAACGGTACTCATCCCTACAGCATCTGCACCTATAATCTTCAACATTCTATATTCTGCTTTGGTTTCCAATTGTGGCCCTACCACAGAAACATAAACCCCCTTTCGTAAAGTAATATCCTCTTTTCTGGCAATTTCAATAATTTTAATGCTCATATCTATATCGTATGGCGCACTCATATCTACAAAGCGATCACCAAATTCCGCCACAGTTTTAAAAGCTAAAGGAGAACTTCCCTGCATGTTAATATGATCTTCTATCAGCATAATATCTCCTTTCTTAAAATTGGGATTGATAGCCCCCGCTGCATTGGAGATAAGTAGCTTTTTAATCCCCAATTGGTGCATTACACGTATCGGATAGGTAACATCGAACAAATCATAACCCTCATAAAAATGAAAGCGTCCCTGCATGACCACCACTTTTTTGCCTTCAAAGGTGCCATAGATTAACTTTCCGGAGTGAAATTCCACTGTTGCCAGTGGAAAAAAAGGGATATGATTGTAATGTGCCTCAATGCGATCTTCAATTTCATCTGCCAGTTTACCTAAACCGGTTCCCAAAACAATGCCTATCTCCGGGGCATCAAAACCTTTGTTCTTTAAATACGCCGTAGATTCTGCCAGTTGTTTGCCAATCATAATTTTTTTCTATTTAAAAAGGGTTGAAATACTTCCATATCCTTTATGTCCTCAAATATATCGATATCGTTCTTTGCTTTTAATAAGCCGACAGTTTCATTCTTAAGATCATACAAGGATGCCTTTAGCACGTTGTTTGTACCCCATAATTTATTCTCGAAGAGTTTTGTATTCATCTGTTTCATTCCCAGTAAGTAATACCCTCCATCCAATGCCGGACCTAAAACATAGTCCGCATTATCAAGTGTCTTAAAGGCTTCCTCTAAATCGGTTTGCTTCAAATCAAACAAGTCACTTCCTATAATGATTATTTTTTGGAAGCCCTCTTTAAATCCTGCTGCGAAAGCATGCGCCATACGTTCGCCCAAATCATTTCCTATTTGTAGTTTCTTTTCATATACCATTGAATCCCAAATATCATTCTCCCAAATAGTATCCGAATAGTATACCTGCTTTTTCGCCCTTAAGCCTTGGGTTACCCTAACTGTATGGGCTAACAGAAAGTTATAAATATCCAATGCTGCCCTATCGCCAATGGTCGCTGCCAAACGGGTTTTACATTTTCCCAATTCCGGATTTCGGGTAAAGATTAGGAGTAGATTTTTATATTTTGGTTTCAAAAAAGTTGTTGTTATAAAGACTAATATACCTTTTCGCCATTAGTCAGCAATTTGCCCCATTGCTTATCAAAAGCATGTACTTTATTAGTTTCCTGTTGCTGATTATCGTAAACGGGGTAACCCTGATTCTTCCAAGCAAAAATACCACCATGTAGATTGCTGACATTGGTGTATCCCACTGCTATTAGCTTTTCGCCGATATCTTCTGAACGCACCCCTATGGAGCAGTATACTACTATGGGTGTATTTTTGTCCCTTATCGTTTCAAGGATGTAATGAATATTAAACGTTTTATACCCTACCCAGATAGCGTTTTTAAGATGACTTGTATTATATTCTTCTTCATTTCGAGTATCTAAAAGCACCGGATTATTAGCTGTTACCAAATCTATAGTTGTAATGTATGGGACTGTTTGGGAGTTGTATTTTTGTAAAGCCACATCCATTTCATTTTGTGAAAACCCTATCCCCACACAAAAGAGACTGAAAAAGAATAACAAAGAAAGTTTCATTTTAAAGCTAACAAATTAAATGTCAAAGATACGGTTTTACAAGTAACCCCTTGGACTTACGAAAAGAAGTAATCAGCAGCATTAATTTAAAATTAAAAAGGTAATTTTAAAGAAATAAACAAAGCCATGTTAAAATCACACTTCCTTTTCATAAGCTTAATTTTTCTCTTGATTATGAGTTCTTGTAAGCAAAATAGTAATCAAGTGGAAACTGAAAATACAGAAGAATCGGCAATGATCTATCAAGAACCTTACAGACCGCAATTTCACTTTTCACCAGAGGAAAAATGGATGAATGATCCCAATGGATTGTTGTATAACGACGGTATTTATCATCTTTTTTATCAGTACTATCCGGAAGATATTGTTTGGGGACCCATGCATTGGGGACATGCCACCAGTTCGGATATGATACAATGGGAACACAAACCTATTGCCTTATTCCCTGATGAACACGGTTTGATTTTTTCAGGGAGTGCCGTGCTGGATAGCGAGAACACCTCGGGTTTTGGTACATTGGAAAACCCGCCTATTGTCGCCATTTTTACTTACCATAGTATGGAAAAGGAAAAGGCAGGAGGGAGCGATTATCAAACACAAGGAATAGCATATAGTCTGGACAATGGAGATACCTGGGTAAAATATGAAGGGAATCCGGTGATAGGGAATACAACTATTAAAGATTTTAGGGATCCCAAGGTATTTTGGAATGATAAAACGAATACTTGGACCATGCTTTTGGTGGCAGGAGACCATTTACAAATATGGGAAGCCGATAATTTAATAGATTGGAGAAAAGTAAGTGAATTTGGTAAAAATCAGGGGGCTCATGGCGGAGTTTGGGAGTGTCCGGATTTATTTCCTCTCAAGATAGAAGGCAGTGATGAGGAAAAATGGGTACTGCTTATCAGTATTAATCCGGGAGCACCCAATGGAGGGAGTGGCACCCAATATTTTATCGGCGATTTTGATGGGAAAACATTTACTTCAGACCAAACCGAAAATCGCTGGATTGATTGGGGCACCGATAATTATGCAGGTGTTACTTATAACAATACGCCCAATGACGAGCGTATTTTTATCGGGTGGATGAGTAATTGGGAATACGCCAGAGATACGCCAACTGAAGTATGGCGTAGTGCCATGACGTTACCGAGAACGCTTTCTTTAAAAAAAATTGGAGAAACCCATGAATTACTGAACTATCCGATCGAAGCTTTTCAAACTATTGTAAATCCCATCATAAATAAGGACATTAAGGTAGCAGCTGCACAGCAAGAATCCATTTCGTATGTAAATTTTAATCAGGCTGATGTTCGTTTCACCACGGAGGCAACCCATTTCCAACTCACTTTTAAAAATAAAGAAGGAGAAGCCTTGGTGTTGATTATGGATGGTAATAAAAAACTAGTTACACTAGATCGGTCCAAATCAGGGAAAGTAGATTTTCAGGAGAACTTTGCTAAAAATACACAGCTTATGCCCATTCCCAATCTACCGGATGGGGAGTTTGAGGTACGCATTATCATGGATTGGTCGTCTATAGAACTCTTTATCAATGGGGGACAATATGTAATGACGGCACAGCTGTTTCCAAACGAATTCTACACGGATTTAACGGTAGAAAATACCGGAAACACGGAGTTGTTGTTTCGGGATTTAGAAGTTAATCAAGTAAATGGGGTTTGGTAGGATCATTTTATAACTAATAGGAAAAAAGAATGCCGAAGTTAATAAGCTATATGAGCAAAACAGTTTTGTTATTAACTTTTGTTTTGACTTTCTCTTGTAGTTCTCAAGTGATTTCAAGCAAAGATTTGAAGGGCAACTGGTATCTTTTAGCTAATTCTGAAATTCATAATGCAACTTATACCGAAATTTTTATCGATGATAATTACATTTATTATTTTACGGATAATTTTGGATTAAAACCGAAAAGCAAATATGAAATTAGAAATAATGTACTATTTCACGCTAGATTTGATCAGGAAATGGAAAAGTTAGGAGTATTGTCTTTGGGGGATAGTATATTTTTAATCAAATCAGATGAAAGTAAAGCAGTTTTTAAAAAAATTGCTGACAGCATAAATTTAGAAAGGTATATCAAAAATAAAGTCAACGAAGATATTTGTAGGAAATCCTTTATTGAACGCTTTGAAAAGTGGAAAGAATAAATTTCACCTTGCAAAATCTGCTACTAAATCAAAAATTAGGAGATATAAAGAATTACTCACAAGCAACATCCCTAGGGCTTTCCGTAGGTGTTCAAAATAGTCTGAGCCATCACTTCCAAATCCAGTCCCATATTTTCCCTGTTCACTCGTAAAGCCGTTTCTTTTAATTCTTTGGGTAAGTTGGTATAACCCACTTTAGCACCCAAAATCATGCCCGCTACTGCGGCCACCGTATCATTGTCTCTGCCATAGTTGATGATAAATTGAAGTGTTTTTTCAAAATCACCATCACCAAAAACCAAAGCTGTATACGTAATTTCCCAAATTTCACCTGCGTGAAACGGAATGGCCTTTTTATTCTTTTCCAACGTCTGATAGATAAATTCCTGACGTACCCATTCGTCTTGTGTTCCCGGATATCCTTTAGGTACTTTCCACCCAATAGAATCAGAATTAAACAATTGTTGCGTTTGAACCAATTCTTGAGCCGCCTTTACATTTTTTTCGGCATTCTCGGCTAGTGAATAGGCTATTCGTCCAACAAGACGACTATCCTGATAGCCATACGGATCTATAAATACGCTTGCGTTTAGAATAGTGTCCATATCATTGGATTGCATTGCTATTTGTGTCATGGCTGCAGTTATTCCTGAAATGTCTTTGGCATAACCGATATCAAAAATAGCATGATCATAAGCCGTGGTGTATGCGGTTTCAGCGTTTGTAGTCCATAAGCCAAACATTGGTGCATACAACATTCCGGCGCATGCCATTTCACCTCCGTAAAATCGGTTTACGGTCTTTTGATACTCCTTAGGGTCATTTTTGTAGGCTAAGGCCACCCGTGCCCACTCCTTAATCCAGTCTAATTTTTCTATTTGCCTATCCAAAGTATCCGGGTGAACCAGTTCTAATTGATTTTTTTTTTCTGGAATTAGAGATACATAATAGTCGGCTATGAAAGTGGCAAAATGATCGGCATTTATAGAAGCACCATATTTTTCATGGTAGGCGGTCAATAGCATTTTCCAACGTGTATCATCGGTAGTAGAACCTGAATCTAAATTATGACCCCAGGTGCCTTCAGGAGATTTGTAACGTACCGCTGGAGTATGACCGGAAATATAGCCAAATTTTCGCTGAATGTCTTTTCGGTGCCACATTTCTGTAGAAGCTCCCATGGCATCACCAATAGCCGAACCTACCAGAGCACCGAGTATCTTGTCGTAACGCACCTCAATAGATAGGTTATTTTCGGCAAGCCCATAGCCGGTTTTTGTAGGGGTAGTAATTTCCAGTATTGGTTTGTCCTCTTTGCAAGAAAAGAGTAAAGCCAACAATATTAAAAATATAACGTTTTTTTTCACCATTATCTATTTGAGTCACTACCTGCTACTTTAGGGCAATTCTTGTCCCTTTGCAGCAATATAAATTTTAAACCATTGCTCTAGGCTCATATCTATGTCAAATGCTTCAACCGCAAAACGTATACGCTCTAGTTTTTGACTTCCCACAACCGGAATAATGGATGCAGGATGCTTTAACAGCCAGCTGTAAATTATTTTATCGATTCCTTCAATATTTAATTCATTGGCCACTTCGCTCAGCGCATGATGAACTCTTCTCCCTTTTTCTGTTGTTGGGGCCACAATTTCACCTCCGGCTAAAGGCGACCAGGCCATAGGTTTTATCTTTTCTTTCAAGAAAAATTCCATATTCCCATTTTCGAAATGTTCCAGACAAAATGGGGAAATTTCAACCTGATTGGTGACAAGGGCCACTTCGGTATAGGCTTCCAGCATTTCAAACTGCTCAATACTGAAATTAGAAACCCCAAAATGTAAAACCTTTCCACTTTTCTGTAAATCTGAAAACGCTCTGGCAACTTCTTCCGGATTAAAGAATGGGGAGGGTCGGTGCAGCAAGAGTATATCTAAATAATCCGTTCCCAGATTTTTAAGAGAGTTTTCAGCAGAAGAAATAATATGATTATAACCGTAATCATAATGTTTCACCCTTCGTTCCGGATACTTCTCGGATAATAATTTAATACCACACTTGCTTACAATTTGGATACCTTTCCGGAGCTCTTTTTTTAGGGCTAATGTCTTTCCGAAAATTTGCTCACAACTGTAATTCCCATAAATATCGGCATGGTCAAATGTAGTAACACCAAGTGCTATGGTTTCTTCGGTTAACCGCAGCAATTCTTGATCTGATAATTGCCAATCGGCTAAACGCCAGTGGCCATGGACTATTCTGGAGAGTTCTAAGTTATTTTTTAGTGCTATTTTGGTCATTTTATGTCCTAATAATTTACTATTAAATGTATTTTATTAATTCTGCTGTAAAGAAGAGCCAAGATAGGCATCTTTCAGACCAAATTAAAAACTACAATTTAAATAAAAGGATAAAGATTAATATAGATACTATTTCTCTTTAATAAATGTGATTGTAGTTTAGTTTTGGCATTGTTTGCAGTAAATTGTTTTCCAGTCACTTGCTTTGGTATAGCTTTTATGAAAATAGTTTGCATTATGCTGTTCCAATCGGATTTGTAAATTCACGGTTTCTCCAACATAATATTTGTCCAAAGAAGGGCTGTAAAGAATATAGAAGTGATGCATAAAAATGTAAAAACAAAAAATCCTTACCAAAAGGTAAGGATTTTTGTGGTGCCTCCAGGGATCGAACCAGGGACACATGGATTTTCAGTCCATTGCTCTACCATCTGAGCTAAGGCACCAGCCTGTTAAGGGGTGCAAATATAATTTCAAATTTATGATATACAAACAAAATTGTAAAAAAAGGCATTTGTTTTTTTTCCTTTTATAATCTTTGCAGCATGAATCTTATTGTAGATGCCGGAAACACTTTTGTAAAACTAGCTGTATTTAATAACGGCGAATTGATTTTTCATGAAAATGTTCAACCCGCAGATTTTTCAACTAAAATTAGGCAACTAGTTGCAAACCACTCCGGGATACGGTACGCTATTGTTTCCAATGTTGGTTTTTTAACTAAAAAACAACTTAAAGTTGTTGGGGTGTTCTGTAAGGTGCATGAGTTAAGTTACAAGAGTGCTTTACCTTTTAAAAACTACTATGCTACCCCACAAACGCTGGGTGTTGATAGACTTGCACTCGCCATGGCTGCTTTTATAAACCATCCAAAGACCAATACCTTGGTTATAGATGCTGGTACCTGTATCACTTATGATTTTGTAAATGATCTTGGGGAATATTTGGGCGGTGCTATTTCCCCGGGTCTTAGCATGCGGTACAAAGCGTTGCACCAACAAACGGCCAAACTTCCTCTATTGGAAATTGATGATTTTGGCGATTTTATAGGAAATTCTACTGCCAACAGTATTCATAGTGGGGTTATAAATGGCATTTGTAACGAAATTGATGGGGTTATAAATCAATATTATTCGCGCTTTACAGATTTAACAGTTATTTTAACAGGGGGTGATGCCCAATTTTTGTCAAAACGATTAAAAAATACCATATTTGCCAATTCTAATTTGCTCCTTGAGGGATTGAATTATATACTGGAATACAACAAACAATAAATGATTAAAAATTTTGTAGTTGCAATAGTATGCATTGCCACACTAGGTCTGCATGCACAAGACGGTACAGTTTCTCCATATTCTTATTTCGGCATCGGAGATTTAAGGTCTAATGGAAGTATAGAGAATCAGATGATGGGGGGAGTTAGTATGTATGGAGATAGTATTCATGTAAATCTTGACAACCCTGCGGCTTATTCTAAATTGGGACTCGTAGTATACACAATAGGGCTGTCTCACAATGAACTCCGTCTTAAGAGCTTCACGGATGAACAAAATAGTTCAGTTACAAATTTAGATTATTTAGCTATAGGTCTTCCTTTAGGTAAAGGTTTTGGACTGGGGTTAGGGGTAATGCCATACACTTCTGTTGGCTACAACGTAGTCTCCGAAAATGTAAATACCAATGGTGTTACAGTTAGTAATCAGTTTTTTGGCAGCGGCGGGTTAAACAGAATTTATTTATCTTTAGGATATCAAATTACGAAGGATTTAAGTCTTGGAGTTACTGGAAATTTTAATTTCGGCAGCTTGGAAAACACTACTATTCAGAGCGTGGAAGATGTCTTATTTGGGACCATAAACATTAAAGAGTCAAGGGTTAACGGAGTTGATTTTAATTACGCGTTAAATTACACTCCCAAAGTATCTTCAAAGCATACGTTGTATACTTCCCTGCTTGTGAATACTCAGGCTAATTTAACTTCGGATAACAGTGAACAAATAGGCTCTTTTTCTACAGCCTCAGGGCAGAGTATTGAAACTACAGAAGTAAATTTACACGCACAGATGCTAAAATATACATTTGTTAAAATTCCAACCACAACTACTTTGGGAGTTGGTTACGGTGAAGACAAAAAATGGTTTGTTGGTGCAGAGTATAGTTTTCAAGGATTTAGTAACTTTAGTAATGATTTTTTAGCAGTTCAGAATTTAGAATATAAGGATGCCAGTACCATAAGGCTTGGAGGATATTTTGTTCCGGAGTATACCTCATTTACAAGCTATGCAAAAAGAATTACATACAGAGCCGGATTGCGACAAACCAAAACCGGAATGGTAGTCAACAATAAAGAGATAAATGATTTTGGCATAACTTTTGGAATGGGGTTACCATTGGGAGGATCCTTCTCCAATATAAACCTAGGATTTGAACTGGGGCGAAGGGGAACTACCAGTGCAGATTTAATTGAAGAAAGTTATTTTAAGGTCAACCTGGGATTATCATTGAATGATAAATGGTTCTTAAAAAGAAAAATAAATTAAACAAAATTTAGTACATTAACCACTTTAAAACCAATTTGAGATGAAAAAGCAACTTTACTTTACGTCGATGGCAATTTTAGGGTTTGTGGGTTTAAGTAATGCTCAAGCCCAAAATCCCGAATGTAATACTAATCTATCCATTTACTCTGAGCATGTAAAAGTTAAAAACTACGATGCCGCCTACACACCGTGGAAAATGGTTTATGACAATTGTCCGACACTTAACTGGGCGAACTTTCTTTATGGGGAGCGAATATTAAAAGATAAACTGGATAGGGCCTCAGGAGCTGAGAAGGAGGGTTATATTAAAGAACTTTTAGTTCTTTATGATGATGGATTGAAGCACTTTCCCGCAAAGACTTCCAAAGCCAAAGTAGAAGTTGATAAAGTCTTATTGAAGTATGATAATAAAATGGTTTCCGATTTAGAAATTTATGAAGCATTAGATAAAGCTTTTACGGAAGACAAAGAAAATTTTACTAACCCAAAAGCATTATATCTTTATTTCTCAAGCTTGGTTGATTTACATGAATCAGGAAGTAAAGATCTGGAAGAGGTATTTGTTGTATACGATAATGTTAGTGAGAAAATTGATTCTGAAAATGATAAATTGACAGACGTTGTTGCACCTTTACTGGCCAAAGAAGACGCCGGTACATTAACAGCAAAAGAAAAGAGTCAGTTGAGTTCTGCAAATAGCTATTCCGAGAATTATGGTAAGATTTCTGAAAGTATAGATTCCAAATTAGGAGGTTTGGCAAATTGCGAAAACTTAATCCCACTATATCAGAAAAATTTTGAAGCTAGAAAAACAGATGTTACTTGGGTAAAAAGAGCGGTTGGAAGAATGTTTGGCAAAGAGTGTACGGATGATCCAATGTTTAGAAAATTATTCGAAGCACAGTTAGCTCTGGATCCTTCAGCAGACGCTTATGTATATGGTGGAACTTTAAAAATTAAATCTGGCGACACAAATGGTGCATTGGCAGATTTTAATAAGGCGGTAGAATTAGAGACCGATTCTAAGAAAAAGGCTAATTTGTTGTACAAAATTGCAACTATATACAGAAACGGCAGTAAATCAACTGCAAGAAACTACGCTCAGAAATCTATAGATGTCAATCCATCTAACGGTAAAGCATATTTGTTCATAGCGAACTTAATAGCTGGTAGTGCTAATGAATGTGGTAGCACTCCATTTGAGAAGAGAGCTATCTATTGGAAGGCTGCAGATATGGCTCGTAAGGCATCAAGAGTAGATCCAGCATTGGGATCAAGGGCTTCGCAAGCAGCAGCCAGTTATGATGCCAAAGCTCCATCCAAGTCAGATATATTTGAAGCGGGTATGGCGGGAAAAACAGTAAGCTTTAGTTGTTGGGTTGGCGGTAGCGTAACGGTGCCCAATCTTTAAAATGACTAATATATTTGGAAATAATTTTAATAACATTGCCATAGTTTTAACTATGGCAATGTCTTTTTTATCCTGTGGGGATAA
>CAYTDS010000001.1:14381-32572 GCA_964436555.1 uncultured Flavobacteriaceae bacterium
ATAACATTGCCATAGTTTTAACTATGGCAATGTCTTTTTTATCCTGTGGGGATAATTACAAACGTGTTGGAAACGAAGCCGTAAAGAAGATTTTCCCTCAGGGAATCGCTAAGAATTTTGTTTTAACCTACACGGAGACAAAAGAGAATTTGGAGGGAGAGGATACCTCACAATCCAATAGAATTGCAATTTTGACAAGTCCGGTCAGTGAAGATTTTGAAAATTTGTATTTCCCTTACAGAACTTTTCCGGAAGGACTCCAACTGGACTTCTATGATTCGGAAAATAACAAAAGTGTAATCACCGCAGATTATGGAATTATTTATTCTGCTACCAATTTAGTAGATTTACGAGGAAACGTTATTATAGCGAGTCATGATGGCAAGAAATTGGAAGCTCCTCAACTGTACTGGGATCGGGCAAATGAATGGATTTTTACACAAGAAAAATTTAAATATACCAATCCGGAAGACGGGAGTATAATGGACGGAGAAGGAATGGATTTTAGTAATGATTTAAGCCTATTAAATGCACATAAAACTTATGGTTTAATGATGATAAAAGAAGAAGCCGATGATTAAGATTTTAAGGTATACAGAGTATTTGTATTTGATAATTGCGATAATATCTGTTTATAATATTAGCGTTTCATGGAATATTGATAGAGAGCGCAGTTATATGTTTATTTTTTTTGCTGTAGTTTCAACAGGAATGTTCTTTTTTAGAAGAAATTACAGAAAGAAGTTTGAACAACGTAAACAAGATAATCAGAAGTAGTTTTGTTCAGTCCGGTTTTAGTTATTGTTATTTGTCTTTTGCTTTCGGCTTTTTTTTCTGGCATGGAGATAGCATTTATTTCGGCCAATAAAATTTATATAGAAATAGAAAAGAAACAAGAAGGTTTTCTGGCAAAAATATTGACCAAACTAACCAAAAAACCTTCTAAGTTCATTGCTACCATGCTCATTGGTAATAACATTGCCTTAGTTGTTTATGGTCTTTTTATGGGAGAACTGCTTATGCAGTGGTTCTTGGGCTTAACACCAACCTCTTACAAGTTTATAAATCTGATGTTCACTGATTTCAGTCTTGTATTGCAAACGATTATCTCTACCATAATTATATTGCTCACTGCTGAGTTTTTACCGAAAGTATTGTTTCAAATATATTCTAATACACTCTTAAAGTTTTTTGCGGCACCTGCATATCTATTTTACCTCTGTTTTTCTATGGTATCTGATTTTGTAATTTGGGTTTCAGACCTTATTCTTAAATTCTTATTTAAGACACCGGGGGATGAGATACAGTTATCGTTTAGCAAAATAGAACTGGGGGATTATATTACTGAACAAATGGAAACGATTGATAACGAGGATGTGTTGGATTCAGAAATTCAGATATTTCAAAATGCGCTTGAATTTTCTGAGGTAAAGGCAAGGGAGGTTATGATTCCCAGGACAGAAATAACCGCTGTAGAGTTGCATGAGAATCCAAAAAATCTAATTAAGCTTTTTACGGATACAGGGTACTCAAAAATTTTGGTTTTTAAAGACACTATCGATGATATCATTGGATATGTCCATTCTTATGAATTGTTTAAGAAACCAAAGAATATTAAAAGCGTTTTATTGCCGGTTGAATTTGTGCCCCAGACTATGTTAATTCACGACGTACTCAATATACTTACCCGAAAGAGAAAGAGCATTGCAGTGGTTTTAGATGAATATGGCGGTACTTCCGGAATTATGACCGTGGAAGATATTGTGGAAGAACTTTTCGGAGAAATTGAGGATGAGCATGATTCTATAGAGTTACATGAGGAGCAAATAAATGAAAACTCTTACAAGTTTTCGGCAAGATTGGAAGTAGATTATCTTAACGAAACCTATAAATTGGAGATACCGGAAAGTGATGAATATGAGACTTTAGGTGGGTTTATAGTACATGAGACAGGGGAAATCCCTGAAAAAGAAGAAGAAATTAAAATCCAAAATTTTTTATTCACCATATTGGAAGTAACCAATACCAAAATTGATATGGTGAGTCTTCAACTCTTGGAAAATGACTAGAAGTATTTCAAAACATCGTATGTATGTTTTAGTTTTTATTATTTCAAAGAAAATGGTAATTTCGCCAACTGATTTCAAATATCCCATAACATGGCAATTTTAGAAAAAATAAGAAAACGAACTACAGTATTAATTTTGATTATAGGATTGGCCTTGTTCGCATTCGTAATTTCAGGTGTATTTAGTGCAGATGGTTTGTCTGGAGCAAAAGTGGGATCATCCATAGCCGAAATAAACGGAGATGAAATTTCCATTGATGCTTTTAGACAACAAGTAGAGGCGGCTTCCAGAAGATTTGGTCCAAATGCTTCTAATATGCAAGTTGTGAATCAGGTATGGGAAAACGAAGTAAGAAAGGCTATTCTAGGACAGCAGTTTGAAGATCTTGGAATTGATGTTGGTCCTGATCAAATCATGGATTTTATTAAAACAATACCTTCATATAGTCAAAACCCTGAATTTCTTAATGAAAGTGGTGTTTTTGATGAAAATAAGTTCAAAGAGTTCATAGCAGACCTTAAAGTTAACAATCCTGCACAATATCAATTTTGGCTTCAGGATGAGCAATCCATAATCCAGAGCGCTAAGGAACAAGCTTATTTTAATTTAATAAGAGCAGGAGTAGGCGCTACCTTAAAGGAAGGGGAGCTAGACTATAAACTGGCCAGTGATAAAGTGGATATTACTTATGTATCTGTTCCGTATTCTTCAATCCCGGATAGTACTATTACCGTAAGCAAAAAGGAAATAGAAAATTACATTAATGCGCACAAGAAAGATTTTAAGCAAGAAAGTGCAAGAGATATTCAATACGTTTATTTTGAAGAAAAACCATCTTTAGAAGATGAAAAAACAATTAGTGATGACATTGCCAGATTGCTTCAGGACGCTGTAGAATATAATGCGCAAAAAGATTCCAATGATACTATTCCAGGTTTTGGTAAGACCTCAGATGTTGCTGCTTTCTTGGATAGACATTCTGATATAAAATTCGATACTATTTATAAAAGCAGGAATGATATCCAGCCCGCCTCTCTGACAGATACTCTAGTTTCGTTAGGTGTGGGAGAAATTTATGGTCCATTCAAAGACGGGAATTTTTTTAAAGTAGTACGCAAAACGAATGTTAAGAAAAATGGCTCAGTAAAAGCGAGTCACGTTTTAATTGCTTATGAAGGGGCAGAAAGGGCAAATCCGGAAGTAAAAAGAACAAAGGAAGAAGCAGAAAAAAGGGCGAATGAGCTTTTAAAAGAGGCACTAAAGAAAGAAACGGTTTTTGCAGAACTTGCCAGAGATAATTCTGACGGGCCATCTGCACCTCAAGGTGGGGATTTGGGATATTTTCAGGAAGGAATGATGACACCAAAATTTAATGATTTTGCTTTTCAAAATCCAGTTGGAAAAATAGGCTTGGTAGAAACAGAGTTTGGTTTTCATATCATTAAGGTTGATGACAAACAGGATCTCTTTCAGTTTGCTACTTTGGCAAGAGAAGTAGAACCATCTGAAACCACTGTAAATAAACTTTTTGAGGATGCAACCAAATTTGAGATGGAAACTACATCTTCGGACAAGGCATTTAATGACTTAGCTCAGGAAAAGGAATTTGTGGTGAGACCTGTTAACAGGATAGGAGCAATGGATGAAAACTTGCCGGGTCTTGCATCTCAACGAAGCATTGTTCAATGGGCTTTTGCCGATGATACAAAATTAGGTGATATCAAACGTTTTAACGTGAACAACGGATATGTTGTTGTACAGTTGGTAGCCAAATATAATGAAGGTCTCATGTCTGTTGAAGATGCTTCTGTGACGGTACTACCAAAAATAAGAAGAGAACGTAAAGCTGCACAAATCATTGGAGCGAATAAGGGGAAAACTCTAGAAAATTTCGCAAAAGATAATAACCAGACTGTATCAACTGCTACTGCATTATCTGTAAAATCACCCACTATTCCTGGCGCAGGCAGGGAACCTTTGGTAGTGGGTACTGCATTTGCTTTGGGTGAGGGAAAAACTTCCTCTTTAATTCAAGGGGAAACAGGAGTGTTTATGATTTCTGTGGATAAAAAACAGGAAGCTCCAAAACTGGATAATTATAGTACTTATGCCAATACACTTAGATCTGCTGGGGTTGGAAAGGTTGAGAATGCGGTTTATAATGCTTTAAAGGAAGGAGCTGATATAGAAGATAAAAGAGCTACTTTTTATTAAAATGATGATCGATATAAGTAAAAAGTCTCCTTTATAGGGGACTTTTTTATAATACCATATTTGTATAAGGGATGACTGTCATAAAACCTTTAGCCTTAAAATAGGCTGGTGTTTTTTCGTCACCAATAGCTAAAATAAAATCTCCACCCCACGCACCAAGACTTTTAATAGATCCGTTATAATCAGGAAAAAGTAGTTCTTTTATAGTCATCTGCCCAAGAACTTTGGAAAGAATAAGTTCGTGAGTATTGATTAAACTCGCAAATTCGTTAGCGCTTTTGCAGTTAACAAGAGCTAAGGTTATTTCAGAAATTTGCTTAATTATTTGTGTCTTATCAAAATGCAGAAGTCTATAGTTTAAAATGCCGGTTTGACTGTTTTGTTTTTTGTTGAGGTGAATAAAGTATAGTTGATCTTTAAAGGAAGGTTCAAAAATTATATTTTCAACTTTGGGTTCTTTTTGAGTTAAGTTGTATAGAATGGGCGTATTATTCTGTGCACATGCTATGTCATACCCACTGCCGCCAAGGGTATTCCAAAGTAGTTGGTATGGATTAATATTTGCCCATTGGGCAACATTATTTAGTAATGTTGATGAAGAACCCAAACCCCATTCTTTCTTAAAAGTTAGTTCAGTGGTAACTTTATAACCTGCTTTGGATTTCAAAAATTCCGGATTCATTTTTTTTGCTTGCACCATAATTTTCAATAAAGTGTCTGCAATTTTATTTTTTTCGGGAGAAGAAAACGAAAAGCAAATTTGTTCGGGATTCTTTTTAAGTGTATTTATATCCAAAACTAGTTCAAACCAAATTTTTCCGAATTCATCCTTACTTTCCCAGATAAAATTAGGATAATCTATAGGTGTTACCGTGAGGAACTGACCGTATTTGGTAGGAACAGCCAACCCTACAGCACCATCTAAAATTAGATATTCACCGGTAAGCAAGAGTTTTCCATTACTGTAAAATTCTTGGATCATAATTACCGTCTTAATTCTTCAAATGCTTCAACTACAGCACTGTGGGTTGCTGTGTGCTTTTTGAAGTGATTGGTAAGTGTTTCTTTTTCTTGTTCTGTGGCCCCTAGTTGGTTCAAAATATTTAGGAGATGCATTTTCATATGTCCTTGTTGTATTCCTGTTGTAACTAAGGATCTGACTGCGGCAAAATTTTGAGCCAAACCGGCAACCGCTACCAATTGCATTAATTCTTTAGCCGTAGGGTTTTGTAAAATTTCTAAAGCAAGTTTTACTAGGGGATGTAGGCTCGTTAATCCGCCTATTGTACCTAAAGCAAGCGGGAGTTCTATCCAAAATCTAAAAACACCATTTTCCAGAGTTGCATGCGTTAGACTCGTATAACTGCCATCTTTAGAGGCATAGGCATGAACTCCCGCCTCCACGGCCCTAAAATCATTTCCGGTAGCTAAAACTACAGCGTCTACCCCATTCATAATGCCTTTATTATGTGTCACTGCTCTATGTGGCTCTACTTTTGCAATAGCTACTGCTCTTATAAATTTTTGGGCAAAATCTTGGGGCGAAAGAGATAAATCCTCATTTAATTCGGCTACAGGGCAACTTACTTCTGCTCTTACTGTGCAATTGGGGACATAATTAGAGAGTATGCTCATTACCACTTCAATATTTTTTTCTTGTAGGGTGAAGGCATCATACTTGTCAGCCTCTTGTTTTAGAGTTATTGCAAATTGTTCAAGGCAAGAGTTAATAAAATTGGCTCCCATGGCATCCAAAGTTTCAAAAGTACAATGGAGCTGAAAATAATGGTCAAGAACACTGGTTTTGTTCCGAAGTTCAATTCCTGTAATTCCTCCGCCCCTTGCGACCATGTTTTTGGTAATACTTAACGTATCGGCAAGTAAAATGGGCTTTAAAGTTCTAAAGAATTCGTGTAACTTTTTTTGGTCTCCGTTGTACATAAAGTGTACCTGACCAATTTTTTCTGTACCAATAATTTGTGTTTTGAATCCCCCGCGCGGTAACCAAAACTTAGCTGCTTTACTGGCAGCGGCTACCACAGAACTTTCTTCAATTGCCATGGGTACTGCATATAACTTTCCATTAATTAAAAAGTTTGGAGCAATCCCTAAGGGAAGATAATAGTTAGTAATTGTGTTTTCTATAAATTCATCATGCAATTTCTGCAAGCTTATATCATTACTGGAATATTGCTGCAGAATCTTTTTTGTTTCTTCTGCATTATCGGTATAGTTGCGGGCAATCCAATCTATTTTTTCACTTTTAGTAAGTTTAGAAAATCCTATAACGGGGTTGGGCATAGAGTCGGCTTTATAATTTTCAAATATAAGTATAATGGAAATATGTAGACCATTTTAGGGCAGTTGTGAGGAAGTACCTTTGCCTTTTAACTTTTACATCTAAAAAAGACACTTTTATTAATTTTATTAGTATTCTTGTTGCATTCTAAACATTTTATAGGATTTATGATTCGCATACTTTTAATTGGATTGTGCTTTTGCGGGGTGGTTGTAACAACTTCCGCACAAAACAAAAAATTTACCGTTGAAGAAATATATGGGGGAGCATTTAAAACGGAAGGACTGGAGGCCCTACGCTCATTAAGGAACGGGAAGGAATATACTGTTTTACAACACGATAAGGCAACTGGAAAGAGTAGCATTGAAAAGTACAGTTATGCCAGCTTAGAAAAAGTGGCAACCTTGGTGTCTTCAAAAGATCTGACCAGCGCACCAAAATTTAATTCCTATGCATTAAGTATGGATGAGTCCAAGATACTTATAGCAACAGAAGCTACACCAATTTATAGACACTCTTCTCTAGGAATCTATTATGTGTATGATTTGGAAACCAAAAGTGTTATAAAAATATCGGAAAGCAAAATTCAAGAGCCCACCCTTTCGCCAAACGGCAGTGAGGTTGCGTACGTTTTAGAGAATAATCTGTATATATTGGATTTGCTTACCCGGACTACCAAACAAGTAACCACTGATGGTGAAAAAAATAAAATTATAAATGGAGTTACAGATTGGGTTTATGAAGAGGAGTTTGGTTTTGTGAGGGCCTTTGAATGGAATGCCAATGGCTCTAAAATTGCGTTTCTTCGTTTTGATGAAACCAAAGTGCCGGAGTTCTCAATGGATGTCTATGGTACGGCCTTATACCCAAAACAAACTGTTTTTAAATATCCTAAGGCTGGAGAGAATAATGCTGAAGTAACCTTAAAAGTATACGATATTTCAAAAGAGATCACCACTGCCGTAAATCTAGATAACCCATATTATATTCCCAGAATAAAATGGACAGCCAACGCTACTAAGCTCAGTATTCAAACCTTAAACCGGCATCAAAATCTATTAAAATTACATATCGTAAATGTTGCCGATTTCTCTGTAAATGTAGTGCTGGAGGAAAAAGATGCGGCTTATGTAGATGTCACCGATAACTTAACTTTTTTAGCTGACGACCGTTTTATCTGGACAAGTGAAAAGGACGGATATAACCACATCTACCTTCATGATGCCGATGGCAAGCAATTGCAACAGATAACAAAAGGGAATTGGGAGGTCACACGATATTACGGATACGATTCCAAAAAAGACCGGATTTATTATCAGTCTGTGGAAAACGGTAGTATAAACAGGGATGTTTATAGTATTTCTTCAAGTG
Source organism: uncultured Flavobacteriaceae bacterium (assembly GCA_964436555.1). Lineage (GTDB taxonomy): Bacteria > Bacteroidota > Bacteroidia > Flavobacteriales > Flavobacteriaceae > Aurantibrevibacter. The sequence continues at coordinate 22,335 of CAYTDS010000001.1, forward strand.
GTAAAGGCAAAAGGCTTCTCACGGAAAAGAAGGGTACCAATAGCGCAGAATTTAGTGCAGATTATACTTATTTTATTAATACTCATTCTAATAGTACTACTCCTCCTGAATATACTTTGAATGCAGCACTAACAGGAAAAAAATTAAAGGATATTAAAGATAATAAAGCGCTGCAATCAAAATTAGACACCTATGTGCTTAGTCCAAAGGAGTTCTCCTCTATCACCATCAATGGCTATGATTTAAATATGTGGATGATAAAACCAATGGATTTTAACCCCTCAAAGAAATATCCTTTACTTCTCTTTCAGTACAGCGGTCCGGGATCCCAGCAAGTGGCTAATAGATGGCTGGGAGATAATGATTATTGGCATCAATTATTGGCATCTGAGGGTTATATCATTGCTTGTGTGGATGGCAGGGGCACAGGGTTCAAGGGTAGAGATTTTAAAAAGCTTACTTATCTAAATCTGGTGAAATATGAAACGGAAGACCAAATTGCTGCGGCTACAAAACTGAGCGAACTTCCTTACGTTGACGAATCCAGAACCGGAATTTGGGGATGGAGTTTTGGAGGTCATATGGCAACTAACTGCATATTAAAGGGCAATGATGTTTTTGAAATGGCCATTGCGGTTGCTCCGGTTACCTCTTGGAGATTTTATGACACTATTTATACAGAACGCTTTATGCGCACTCCACAAGAGAACCCTAAAGGGTATGATAACGAATCCCCTTTTAATTATCCGGAACTGTTAAAGGGGAAGTTCCTGTTGGTGCACGGGACCGGGGATGATAATGTCCACGTACAGAACTCCATGCGTATGGTAGAAGCTTTGGTACAGGCCAACAAACAATTTGATTGGGCTATTTATCCAGATAAAAACCATGGTATTTCCGGAGGGAATACCCGAGTACAGTTGTACACTAAAATGACCAACTTTATTAAGGAAAACCTGTAAAAACCAAACTAATTATGGCTGATACCACCACTACTTCAGAAGAAAAAGAATTATTTGGCCATCCCAAGGGCTTATTTTATTTGTTTTTTGCAGAATTATGGGAACGCTTTAGTTTCTATGGAATGCGGGCCTTGTTGACGCTTTACATGGTCAACGTTATTTTCGAGAAGTTGGTAGAGAGGGATTATGCAGCTGCAGCCGTTTATTCATCGTATGGGTCCTTAGTTTACGCATCTACGGTGGTTGGAGGAAGGGTGTCCGATACTATTTTGGGCATGCGCCGCTCTATCTTTTTAGGGGGTATTTTAATGGCACTTGGCCATTTTGTTTTGGCCATTGAGCACAATGTGGCTTTTTATTTGGCACTTGCTCTAATTGTTGTTGGTAATGGGTTTTTTAAGCCTAACATCTCCACTTTTGTAGGTTCTTTATACAATGATGGAGATCAACGAAAAGATTCCGGGTTTGTAATTTTTTATATGGGAATTAACATCGGTGGTTTTGTGGCTCCTCTATTGTGCGGTTGGCTTGGGCGCGAATATGGTTGGCATTATGGATTCGGTCTCGCAGGAATAGGGATGTTGGCTGGCTTGCTTTTTTTCTGGAGTGGGATAAAGAAAAATGTTTTTGGGGATAGAGGTATGGCTCCTAGTCAGGCCGTATTGGAGAAGAAAGTAGTTGGAATATCACAAAAAACCTTACTGCCTATTTTAGCATTTTTGGCAGCTCCTATTATTGCATTATTACTTTCTTCTTATAAGCCATTTGGTGAGGACGGTAGTTTTTTTGGCAATCAGAATATTGTTAATATCATCTTTAAATTTGTGGCTGTTTTAATTTTGGTGTATTTGGGCTATATAATGTTTAGGGCAACATTAGAGGAACGCAAGAAACTTTTTATGGCTGTGTTGATCACCTTTTTCATGACTATTTTTTGGGGATTTCATGAATTGTCGGGAAGTGTTATAACACTCTTTGCAGATCGTAATGTAAATTTGTCTTTTATTGATGCTGCTCAGACAAATGCATTGAACTCCATGTTTATAATCATATTGTCTATACCTATATCATTACTATTTACCTATTTGGCAAAAAAGAAGCTAAATCCGCGAACACCTTATAAGTTTGGTTTGGGCTTGGCTTTTGCAGGGATAAGCTTTTATATTCTTGCGCTAAGCGGAAATAACGCTGACACTAACGGCATGGTACCTTTTTCGTATCTTCTTATTATGTATTTCTTAATTTCCGTAGGGGAGCTGTTTATGTCTCCTGTGGGACTTTCAAAAATAACCGATCTTTCTCCTAAGCGTATTGTTGCATTTATGATGGGGGTCTGGTTTTTATCTTCTGCTTTTGCATTTCAGGTAGTGGGTTTTATTGGAAAACAATTGGCTATTGAAAGTGAAAATGTAAATATAAAGGGTTTCGATTCCTTAGATATTTATATAGGAGGCTTCGAACTTATTGCCAAATATGCCTTGGGTGCAGCTGCTATTGTTTTGATTACTGCTCCCTTAATGAGAAAATTAATGGGTAAGGTACACTAATTATTCTCCTACTTTTAGATAAAAAGCTCCACTATCTCCTGTAAAATGAAAAAGGATTTTTCGTTGTTCGCAAGTAGTTTTCCATTTTTCTACATAGGTTCTATAGTTACTGCCGTCGGCAATAATATACTTAGCCTGTTTAGAATCAATGACCCGGTCTAAGTTTATTTTTGGGGACTGACTTAACAAAAGATAGTCAGCTTTTAAAGTTTTAGGTAAAATTCCTGTACTATCCATAATAAATAGTCGTTTATCTCCTACTAAGTAACTATTTTTCAAAGGCTTATAGCTTGTAGCATTACTATGTGCACCTATGACATAATCTGTGACCAGTCTTTCAGTTAATGATGAATCGGTGGTTATAACATTTAGTTCATTCCCTTTTTGATATAACAAAACAGAGTTTCTGGTCTGATGGGCAATAATAAAAACTTCCGTTTTTTGGATGGCATAGTTATGAAAAATAGCCCAAATTTGGAACCCAATAATTCCGGTTAATAAAACTACTGTACGTCTGTAAGATACTTTTGTCAACAATAAAACTCCCGAAATAATGAGTACATAACTCCAAATAAGTTGGCTCCAACCAAAGGCTATATTTTTAAAAACAAATAATTCTTGCTGCGCCACCCAAGCGATTATCGTATTCATTGAATGAATAAGCCAATTATAGAAAACAACAAGAAAGTGAGGTAAACTATTGCATAAAGCCAGGACAATTACAATAATTCCAAGACCTAAAATAAAACCCAAAAAAGGAATTATGGTAAGGTTGGAAATAAAGAACAGCGCAGGAAATTGATGAAAATAAAACAAACTTATTGGCAAAACACCCAGTTGAGCAGCCATACTCACAGATAATAAACTCCATACATATTTAAACAACCAAATTTTTGGAGACCATAATTTTTGGAGGATAGGGTAGATCCAGACAATAGCAAAAACAGCTGCATAGCTCATTTGAAATCCAACCTGAAATAACAGCATAGGATTCACTAAAAGGATAAAGAACATGGAAAGGGCAAGAATATTAAAAGTTCCCGTTGGCCTGTTTAAATAAAGCGCATAAGCAACAAAAGAGAACATGGTCACGGCTCTGATTATTGAGGCAGATAATCCAGCCAGTAGTGCAAAACCCCACAACAATAGAACAATTGCAATAAGTTTTACCTTCCTTCCATTGGGTAGCCTCTCCAGAGGGCTCAATAGAAATTCCAACAGCAATAGTAAAATGCCAATATGCAGTCCGGAAACCGCCAAAATATGTACTGCTCCTGCGTCTTTATAATTGGTATAGGTTTGTTCCGAGATATCATTGCGTTGACCAAGAAGCAGGGCTTGAATTATTCCTAATTCCTGTTGTTTAAAATTATTCCTTTTCAGCTGTGCTGTTATTCTAGTCCTTAAATCCGCAGCAATTCCATAAACCGTGGTAGAGGGCATTTCCTTTAAAACATAATTTTGAGAAGTTAACCTAATTTGATGCGCTATTCCCAAATGCTGTAGGTACTTTTTATAATTAAATTGAAAAGGATTCAAGGGCTCCTTTATTTCCTCAGTGGTATTGTGAATAAGTAACTCTTCATCTACTTTAAGTTTCTTATTTTGGGAATTGGCTACAGTGGTTAAAAGTATTTTTCCAACTTTTTTACGATTATTCACTTTTACAACTGTAGCGACATAGCGTTCTGAAAAGGAATTGGGTTTTAGCACCTCGCGTACCTTAACATGCCACACTTGTACTTCATTTAACTTTAGATGTGAATAGTGGTCATAATGATTCCCGGGTTTTGAGAGTGTAACAGTTAAAATACCTAAAGTTATAACGGCGATACCGGAGAGAATTCCAAACAATAACACTTTTTCCTTTTTCTTAAAGGTAATTGCTAAAGAAGAAATAAGTAACAAAAGTAGCAGTATAGGAACTAAAGGCTTTATATGTAAGAAGTACCCTAATAAAATTCCCAAGACAAGGAAAAAAGCCAATTTGATGGAGATGAATCTCAAGGTATGCATCTTAAAGAACTCTTGTAGCTTTTACAAAAGCATAGTTCCAAAAGCCTTCTCTAAGGGAAGATACAATAACTCCTCTGGAGGAGGTAGAATGTATAAATTTAATGTCATCGCCTTCAACAGCAACAACCAAACCTACATGGTTAATTCGTTTTCCTTTACTGGTTTTAAAGAATAGCAAATCGCCCTTTGTAACATCTTTTACTTTTATGATTTTACCTTCCTCTGCCATTTCAAAAGATGCTCTTGGTAAGGGAATGTTATGTTCTAAAAATGAAGTATATAAAAGACCGGAGCAATCCATTCCACTCCGGGTTGTACCACCAAATTTATAGCGCACTCCAGAAAAAAGTAGCGCTGTACCTATAATGGCATCTGCCTTTGCAGGCAATTTTTCCAAACTATTTTTTGAATGGATTTTTTGAGTTTCGGGGACAATCTCACTGGAAGATTCTACAGTTATCTTCCTTTCATTAGCATATGTGGTTTTCTTTTTTACGACACCACAGCTTACAACAAATAAAAAAAGAAGAAGTGTTAGATATTTGCTTGCCATCCAGCTAAAGTGCTTTATTCTTGGATACCAAATTTAAACATTTTCTGTTATAAGTGCTGCCACTTTTTCACTGGCACCTTTTCCTCCCAGTTTTTTTTCCAATTCGGAATAGGCATCCAGCTGTTCTTTTCGGGCTAAACCATTGAGAATTTTAGTTAATTCAGCACTGAGATTCTTAGTGGTAAGCCTGTTTTGGATTAGCTCCGTGACAACTTCACGATCCATAATTAAATTGACTAAGGATATATATTTTAAGGTAATTAATTGTTTTGCAATTTGGTAAGAAATCCAACTGCCTTTATAGCAAACAACCTGCGGCACTTTAAAAAGAGCTGTTTCTAAGGTGGCTGTGCCACTGGTCACCAATGCCGCATGGGAGATACTCAATAAATCATAGGTTTTGTTGACAATAAATCGAACGTTGTCGTTTATCAAAAAAGAATTATAAAAATTACGATCCAGACTTGGAGCTCCGGCAATTACAAACTGATATTGCGGAAAGGAAGGTACGATAGAAAGCATTACAGCGAGCATTTTTTGTACTTCCTGTTTACGACTTCCGGGCAATAAAGCAATTATGGGTTTTTGGTTATTCAAGTGGTGCGTTTTACGAAAAGAATCTTCTTGTATCGGTTTTCGATCCCCAATGGCATCAATCAATGGATGGCCTACAAAATGTACCGGAAAAGCGTGTTTTTTTTCGTAAAATTCTTTTTCAAAAGGCAAAATAACATACATGTGATCTATATCTCTTTTGATAGCTTGAATCCTACTTTCTCGTGATGCCCAAACTTGAGGAGATACATAATAATAAGTTTTAAAGTTATTTTCCTTAGCCCATTTTGCAATTCTAAGATTAAAGCCGGAATAATCTATAAAGATTATAGCATCAGGGTCAAAAATTTTGATGTCTTCTTTGCAAAATTTTATGTTTTTAAAAATTGCACTAAGGTTTAGAATAACCTCTAAAAACCCCATAAACGCCATCTCTTTATAATGTTTTACAAGACTCCCACCAGCTTTTTGCATGAGATCCCCACCCCAACATCGAATTTTTGCATCAGAATCCTTCGCGTTTAAAGCCTTAATAAGATTAGAACCATGCAAATCCCCGGAAGCTTCTCCTGCAATAATGTAATACTTCATGAGTTTATAATATGTTTGTAAACGATCATCCAAATACCTGTCGGGAGGAACTTCGAATTTATAATCACAACTATCAGAATCTCCTGCCCCGAACTTGGGTTATAATTAAAATATTTTGTAATAAAGGATAAGCAATGCAGATAGAAGGGTTGCCATCAAAACACCTCTGGCTCTAAGATCCCTTCGTAATTTTAAGAATGCAAAAAAAGCAACTAAATTGAGAATGGCGCCTAAGGCTAATAAGCTCCCAACATGGCCTTGTTCAACAGCGATATTATAGGTTTCGCTAATACTTAACTCAGAAAACAAAACAATATAAAGTAATGTTCCCAATGTATTGGCAATAATACCAACTGCAAAACCTATTAAAAGTTCTCTTTTATTCATGAAAATCCCAATTGTTTATATGTTGAATTGCGTGATGGGCTGTTAAATCAAATTGTGTTGGAACTATTGAAATATAGCCATTACTTAATGCCCATTCATCCGTATCTTCTCCTTTATCTAAAAGTTCAAACTCTCCTGTGAGCCAGTAATAATCCTTTCCTGATGGGCTGATTCGTTTATCAAATTTTTCTTTCCAATTGGCTCTGGCTTGTCTACAAACTTTTATGCCATTGTAATTTGTTCCTTCAATTTTAGGAATATTTACATTGAGCACAACTCCTTGAGGCATCCCGTTTTTAAGGGCCTCACGGACAATTTTTTGAATACTCTCTTTAGAGGGTTCAAAGTTGGCTTCCAGTGAATAATCACATAATGAAAATCCAATTGCGGGAACTCCTTCAATACCTGCTTCAATGGCAGCACTCATAGTTCCTGAATAAATAACGTTTATTGACGAATTTGAACCGTGATTAATGCCGCTTATACAAATATCAGGTCGGCGTTCTAAAAGCACTTGCAATGCCAATTTCACACAGTCAGCCGGAGTTCCGCTACAACTATATTCTTCTCGTGCACCATGCTCAATGTCTATAATTACTTTTTTTGAATACAGTGTGTTGTCCAAAGTTATGGCATGGCCCATACCCGATTGCGGACTATCTGGCGCAACTACCACCACATCCCCAATTTCCTTAACAAAACGAATTAAAGCCCTTAATCCCGGAGCGGTTATTCCGTCATCATTGGTTACAAGAATTAAGGGTTTTTGCATGTAGTATAATTTATTGTGCAAAAATACGTTTTTCATTAGGATCTTATTAAACTTACGTTTAACAAAAAATTAATTGCATAGGTTAAGACTGGCATGGTTTTTTCAGTATATTAGGGAATTCATTCCCTTTGCCCAGAGTATTATTTTTGAATATAGGGATTTGAATTTTCAGAATTCCTTGAAAAGCATAAAAAAGAATAGATATGAGAAAGAATTTCGCTTACGCTCTATTGGTTATCCTCATTGCAGTTGCTTCTTGCAGTTTTACTCAAAAATCTTTTGAAACCAATGATAAAGACAAGTTATTACTGGAATTAATTACCTACGTTTTGGAAAGGGGTCATTATGAACCCAAGCAAATCAATGATGACTTTTCAGTAAATGTTTTTGAAGATTTTATCAATGTGTTGGATCCTACAAAAAGGTATTTCTTGGAAGAAGATATTGCCGAGTTAGAGAAGTTTAAATTTCAGATAGATGATCAAATTAAAAATTCCGATATCAGTTTTTTTAATCTCGTTTATGGAAAATTAATGAAGCGCATGGAGGAAGCCAAGGAAATTTATAAAGAGGTCTTGGAAAAGCCTTTTGATTATTCCAAAGATGAGTCCATCGATATTAATTATGACGATCAGGCGTTTGCAACTTCCAAAAACGAATTAAAAGAAAGGTGGAGGAAACAGTTAAAATATGCTACTCTGGGAACATATGATGCAAAATTAAAAGGAAATGAAGATGACATTGTTGCCGATGAAGGTAATCAGGTGGTAATACCAAATACAGTATCCGGTAAAAAACTTAACCCAAAAGAGATAGAGAAGGAGGCACGTGAGAGCACAAAGAACACTTTAGACGATTTTTTTGAATTCGTTGGTGAATTGGAGCGTAAAGATTGGTTTGTCCAGTACATAAATACCATAGTAGAGGAATTTGACCCACATACATTTTATTTCGCACCGGAAGACAAAGAAAAGTTTGATAATAGTATGTCTGGTAAATTTGAAGGAATTGGGGCAAGACTTCAAAAGAAAAAGGACCAAACCAAAATTGTTGAAATTATTTCTGGAGGGCCGGTATGGAGAAGTCAGCAATTAGAAGTAGGCGACGAAATCATTAAGGTAGGTCAAAGTGGAGAACCCGCAGTAGATATTGTAGGAATGCGTCTAGACGATGCCATTAAGTTGATAAAAGGTCCGAAAGGAACAACAGTAGATCTAACCGTTAGGAAGGTTGATGGTTCTACACAAATTATTTCATTAGTTAGAGATGTTGTTGAACTAGAAGAGACGTATGCCAAATCTGCTGTCATTTTAAAAAGTGATCAGAAATACGGGCTTATAAACCTACCCAAGTTTTATGTAGATTTTGAAGATTATAACGAAAGAAATGCAGCTACCGATGTAGCCAAAGAAGTAGAAAGACTAAAGCAAGCTGGTGCGGAAGGGCTCATATTGGATCTAAGAGATAATGGAGGAGGTTCTTTAAAAACGGTTGTGGAAATGGCCGGATTGTTCATAAAAGACGGACCAATTGTACAGGTAAGATCTTCCGGAAAAGGGAAGGAAGTATATGATGATAAAGATGAACGTATACAATGGGATGGCCCTTTGGTAATTTTGGTGAATGAGTTATCGGCGTCCGCATCAGAAATTTTGGCTGCTGCCATGCAAGATTACAAAAGAGCAGTTGTTATTGGAAGCAAGCAAACCTTTGGTAAAGGTACTGTACAAAATGTTATTCCTTTGGAAAACATTGTTCGAAGCAATGAACATGGAGATTTAGGTGCAATAAAGCTCACTACACAAAAATTTTACAGAATCAACGGTGGCTCTACACAATTGGAAGGCGTAAAGAGTGATGTAGTAGTTCCGGACAAGTATAGCTATATTGATTTAGGTGAACGGGACCAAAACAATCCGCTAGAATGGGATAAAATTTCTCCGGCTAACTTTAAGCCATGGGATGGGTATATAGATTATGAGAAAACCATTTCAAATAGTGCCAAGAGGATGGCAGATAATAAGCATATTAAACTTATTGAAGAAAATGCAAAATGGTTGAAAGAACAGCAAGACGAAACTATAGTGTCTCTAAATTATGAATTGTATAAAAAAGAAGAGGCAAAAGTAAAAGAACGATCTAATTATTTTAAAACGCTTTCTGATTATGATTCTCAGTTAAACTTTAAGTCTTTGAATTATGAAGAGGCTCTTTTTACCAAGGATTCTATTCTTAGGGAAAAGAGGAATAGATGGCATAAAGATCTTGCCAAAGATGTATATGTAGAAGAAGCGGTAAACATTTTACAAGATCTTCAGCTAAACAATATAAAAAATGGTGCAAAATTGGCCAGTGTAAAAGGTTAGCTTGAATAAATAAGTAATAAAAAAGCCCCATATTTTTTGGGGCTTTTTTAGCTATATGCAAACTATGTTTGAGAACTGTTTCCAAATTTAATTTTTAATTTTATCCGCGTGCTGTTTTCGTAACTTGGCTAATTTTGGTGTAATCACTGCGTTGCAATAGCCCTGCAATTTGTTGTTGTTATAATAGTTTTGATGATGGTCTTCTGCCGCATAAAAAATATTTAATGGACTTACCTCTGTAACAATACTATTTTCATAGTAAGGAGTTAATTCTTCGATAACCTTTTCAGCAATTCTTTTTTGTTCTTCATCAGTATAATAGATACAAGATCTATATTGTGAGCCAATGTCTGCACCCTGACGGTTTACTGTAGTAGGGTCATGGGTAGTCATAAAAATCAACAAAATGTCTTTGTAAGATATATGATTCTTGTCAAAAGTAACTTGGACAACTTCCGCATGACCTGTTAATCCTGAACACACTTCTCT
>CAYTDS010000001.1:32672-33951 GCA_964436555.1 uncultured Flavobacteriaceae bacterium
GCATCATACATACTACATAGCGCTCCGGTATGTGCCATTTCAGTTCCCTTTTTACGGGTAATTTTGAATTGTTCCGGAGTGAGCAAAGCACTCCATTCGGCTTCTGATTTTTCAACACGTTTTTGCGGCTTGGGATTTCCGTTTACGCAAAAATGAATAATATCTTTCCAGATTAGCATTATAATTTATTTTAATTTCCAAAAGGAGTTATAAAAATACAATATCCTTTTAGGGTTAACCTTATTAAGAAGATAGTATATTTAAATTTTTAAAATTAGTAAGTCACACCATTGGTCGGATATTTTAAGCAACGCTTACATAATTATATCCTGTGCAAAATATTTTTCCAATCGGTGGTTGTTTAATTAGTTTCTCTAGGTTTTAATGAAATAAAAAAAGATTGATGAAAAAAAGAAGTGTGTATATTTTATTAATGTCCATGTGTGTAATTGGCTTTTGGCTATTTGAAAATTACTACAATCCATTAATACACTCTGAACCAGAAACAGAAAATTCAAAACACATTTTACCTGCATATTTGTGGCCCTCCTCTACAACAGGAGCGATAGTAAATCACAATTATTTTTCTTTGTCTTATAATGAAACTTATGAGCAGGCAGAATGGGTATTCTATAGGTTAGATAAATCACATCTTACAAAAGATAATAGGAAAAGGCCATATTTCATTGATGATCCGAAGGTGATAACAAAATCGGCAGATTGGCGCAATTATAATGGCTCCGGATTAGATAGAGGACATCTTTGCCCCGCAGGAGACCGTAGATTTTCAGAGCAGGCCTATAACGAGACCTTTTACACCAGTAATATTACCCCTCAAGACAAGTATTTTAATGCAGGTATTTGGAATAGATTAGAGCAACAAACAAGGTATTGGGCTAAAAGATATGGAAGTATTTATGTAATAACCGGGGGTATTTTGGAAAATAATCTACCCACAATAGGTAATGAAGATGTTGCGGTTCCAAGATATTTTTATAAACTAATAGTACGAGAAACAAAAAGGGAAGTATCGCTTGTAGCCTTTTTAATAAAGCATGAGGAAAGCAGGCGTCCTTTAAAGGAATTTGTTGTAACGGTTGACAATTTGGAAGAGCTTACCGGGATAGATTTTTTCAAAGAAATGTCAGACGAGTGGCAAAAAGAATTGGAAAGCACTGTACATTTAGGAGATTGGCGATTTACTAATTTTAAAGATTAAAGATATTTAGTGTTAAATGGTATTTTTTAGTTCCATTCATTTAATCGGTTGGCATCTAAC
>CAYTDS010000002.1:0-5369 GCA_964436555.1 uncultured Flavobacteriaceae bacterium
TTTTATAAAAGAAAGTGTAAACAGGATAGTACCTTTTAGTGCTGTTTTTGGTACAGAAGAACGTTACACGACCAAAGGAGCCCCCAAAACAGATGTATCCGGAGTCTGGGAAACAAGCTTTAGTCCCAATACTATGAGCACTTATTTGGGAAAAGGCATATTTAAACAAGAGGGTGCTAAAGTTACTGGTACATTTAGAACTACCACAGGTGACTATCGTTTTTTAGAAGGTGCTATACAAGGGGATTCCTTAAAGCTTTCTGCATTTGATGGTTCGCATGCCTATTTATTTACAGCAAAAGCATCTGACAGTACACTCGTTGGGACCTTTTATTCCGGGAACCATTCTAAAGAACCGTTTATTGGTAAACGCAATGAAAAGTTTGAACTCCCTCATGGAGATTCCCTTACCTACTTAAAAAAAGGGTTTGATAAATTATCATTTTCATTTCCTGAAAAACCTGGAAATATGGTTTCTCTGGAAGATAAACAATTTCAAGGTAAAGTTGTAGTTGTACAGTTAATGGGCACGTGGTGTCCAAATTGTTTAGATGAAACAAAGTTTCTGGTTAATTTTTTAAAAGAGTCTGAAAATCAAAATATTGAGGTTATTGGACTTGCATTTGAAACAGCCAAAACGGAAGAAATTGCCTTTGCAGCAATTAAAAGACTTAAAGAGCGAATTGGAGTAACCTATCCAATCCTTTTAGCTCAGTTTGGCACTTCCAGTAAAATAAAAGCGCAAGAGAAACTGCCTATGCTAGATCATGTTTTATCCTATCCAACAACCATTTTTATTGATAAAAAAGGAAAGGTTAGAAAAATCCATTCAGGCTTTAATGGTCCCGCAACGGGAGACATTTACATAACTTTTAAAAAAGAATTTGTTGAATTTGTGAATCTGTTGGGGGCAGAATAAGAATTTGTTTTTTAAGTATTAAATAATTGTAGATTTTCCCAAACCAATATTTTCTGCATTTAATTTCGGGTAATTATCTGTATCTACAATATTTCCGGCAATATAATCGCCCACATAATTAGTCCCAAAGATACTTTTTGGATTTAAATCTTGTGTAACCACATTTTTTCGAAGTGATTTATTTACCGAAGCCACTATGGCCAATGCTTCGTCATCCAGACCAAAATGTTGTAATAACATGGCTGCGGATAAAATAGCTGCAATAGGGTTGGCAATATCTTTGCCTTTGGCCTCGGGATAGGCCCCATGAACAGGTTCAAACATGGCATATTCGTCTCCAATAGAGGCTGATGGCAAAAGTCCAATAGACCCACCAATTACACTAGCTTCATTGGAGAGAATGTCCCCAAAAAGATTATCAGCCAGAATAACATCAAACTGTGTTGGTTTTAAAATAATTTGTGTGACTGCATTATCGATAAACAAAAAATCCAAAACTACATCAGGATAGCTTTCAGCTATTCTTGTGACCACTTTACGCCATAATCTGGAAGATTCCAACACATTTGCTTTATCTATTAATGTCAACTTATTACGTCTAGACCTTGCAGTTTTGAATGCCAGATGAGCAATTCGGCTAATTTCCATCTCGGAATATTCACATATATCCGACGCTACAGTGCCATCTACACTTAATTTTTTATCTCCAAAATAAATACCTCCGGTTAATTCTCTATAAACAACAAAGTCAGTACCAGTGATAACATTTTCTTTAAGAGGTGATCTTTTGACCAAGGTAGGAAAGTATTTAACAGGTCTGATATTTGCATAAAGTCCAAGTTCTTTTCGTAAGCTAAACAGACCTTGTTCGGGACGTATTTTTAAAGTGGGGTCATTATCATATTTAGGATCACCAACAGCTCCGTAAAAAACAGCATCACAGTTTTTGCAAATTTCCAGCGTTGTGAGGGGTAAAGGAAAGCCTGTTTTATCCATAGCAACAGAGCCTACATCAGCAGCTTCAAACGTAAAATGATGGTTAAAGATTACCTCAATGGCTTTTAGGCATTTGACAGCTTGGGCCAAGACTTCAGGACCAATTCCATCACCACCCAATAAGGCAATTTTTAAGTTCATTTAAACCAAATTCTCAATATTAACATCACTAGCCGATATAATTTTGTGAATATCCTCGTCTAGTATTTCCTTTTTAGTATCCGCAAATTTTAAAAATTCCTCATATACTATATCTAACTGAACTTTGGTAAGTTCGTAACCAACCTTTTTTGCCCGGTAAGCCAACGCTGCTCTTCCACTACGGGCTGTGAGTACAATTGAAGACTCATTAACGCCAACATCCTCCGGATCTATTATTTCATAAGTTTCCCTATTCTTTATTACACCATCCTGATGAATCCCTGAACTATGTGCAAATGCATTAGATCCTACGATGGCTTTATTGGGCTGCACCGGCATTCCCATTTTTTGAGAAACCATTCTGCTGGTGTCATACAATAATTTGCTATTAATGCGTGTATCTAAGTTAAGACTAGGGTGTTGTCTAAGAATCATAACAACTTCTTCCAAAGCGGTATTTCCGGCACGTTCGCCAATACCATTAATGGTGCATTCAATTTGTCTTGCCCCATTAATAACCCCAGCTATAGAATTTGCTGTTGCTAATCCAAGATCATTATGACAATGACAAGAAAGCACTGCCAAATGTATTCCGCTAACATGCTCTTTCAAATATTTTATTTTGGAACCATACTCGTCAGGAAGACAATAACCGGTTGTGTCTGGAATATTCAAAACGGTTGCGCCAGCTTTTATAACAGCTTCACAAACTCTGGCCAAAAATTCATTGTCTGTTCTGCCGGCGTCCTCTGCATAAAACTCCACATCTTCCACAAAAGTTTTTGCATACTTGACCGCTTCCACAGCACGCTCAATAATGGCCTCTCTCGAAGAATTAAATTTATGCTGTATGTGGGAATCAGAAGTTCCGATTCCTGTATGAATTCTGGGTCTTTTAGCATATTTAAGGGCTTCAGCAGCCACTTCAATATCTTTTTTAACCGCGCGCGTAAGTCCGCAAACGGTTGCTTGTTTAACTAATTTGGAAATTTCGCTTACAGACTTAAAGTCACCAGGGCTGGAAATAGGAAAACCGGCTTCAATGATGTCTACTCCAAGTTGATCCAAACGGTCCGCAATAACCAATTTCTGCTCAGTATCCAATTTACACCCGGGAACCTGTTCCCCATCTCGTAAGGTAGTATCAAAAATCTGTACTATATCTTTACTCATTATATTTACGTAATTTTGAATATCTCTACGAAGATAGTTGTTAAGGGTGAAATATTTAAAATTTAGCAGCATATTTACAATGTTAAGTTGGTTTTTGAACTATTTAAACAATTATATATCAATAATTTAAATACTTTTTTTTACGATGACAACTGCGCATAAAGATGCTTTGTTCGTGTTAATAAAATCACTCTCAAAATCTGAAAAACGGCAGTTTAAACTCTACGTTGGTAGACTAGGGGTAAACACCGATGCCAAGTTTTTGGGCTTGTTTAACCTTTTGGACAAAATGAAAGATTATGATGAGAAGGCAATTTTGGAGAGCGATATTGTAAAAAAAACGCAGCTGTCAAATCTTAAAGCCCATCTTTATAAACAAGTCTTAGTAAGTCTGCGTTTGAATCCCGTAAATCAGAACATACGTGTACAATTACGTGAACAACTTGATTTTGCTACAATTCTATATCAAAAGGGGCTTTACAAACAGAGCTTAAAAATTCTGGATAAGGCCAAGGCTACCGCCATTGAAAACGAAGAAAAAAACATAGCCTACGAAATTGTGGAGTTAGAAAAAATTATAGAGACTCAATATATAACAAGAAGTATTCCGGATAGGGCAGATGAATTAGCGCTACAAGCAAAACAATTATCAGCTCAAAACGTAATGACAAGCAAACTTTCTAATCTATCACTTCAATTGTACGGTATGATGCTAAAGGTAGGCTATGTACGAAGCGATGAAGATTACCGAAAAGTACAAGCCTATTTTGAAAAACATTTACCCAAACATCAGCTTGAAGAATTAGGTTTCCGAGAAAAGTTATGGCTTTATAAAGCGTATTTGTGGTATAGTTTTCTTACTCAGGATTTTTTATCGTGCTATAAATATTCCAGTAAGTGGGTAGATTTGTTTTATGAAAACAAGGAAATGATCTATTTAAATCCTGTTTTCTTCTTAAAAGGTAATAACTATTTGTTAGAATCTTTGTTTTATGTAAAATATGGCTCTCAGTTTAAGGAAACTTTAGAAAGGCTGGAACAAATGGTAGGCAGTGAGGAATTTCCTAAAAACGACAATATTATTTCCCTCTCATTTTTATATATCAACTCTAATAAACTCAACCTGCATTTTTTGGAGGGTACTTTTGAAAAAGGCCTCTATTTGGTAAAGATTATAGAGTACGGTATTAATAAGCACAAAGACCGTATAGATGAGCATCATATCATGGTTCTATATTACAAAATTGCCTGCCTTTATTTTGGAAATGGAGATAATAAAACGTGTATCCAATATCTAAAGAAAATTATAAATAATAAGAATTTAAAAATGCGAGAAGATCTCATGTGCTTTGCTCGCGTTTTAAGCTTGGTTGCCCATTATGAGGCTGGCATGGATTATCATTTAGAAATACAACTAAAAAGCACCTACAAATTCTTATTAAAGATGAATGATTTACATGCTGTACAAAAAGAAATGATCAAGTTCCTTAGGAATTTGGGAAGTATTTATCCTCATGAATTGAGAGATGAATTTCAGAAACTCTATGTACAACTAAAGAAATATGAGCATCATCCATATGAAAAACGTGCCTTTTTATACTTGGATATCCTCTCTTGGCTGGAAAGTCACCTAGAGAACAGACCTGTAGCGCAGATTATTAGAGAGAAGGCAATGTCCGTTACCCGCTAAATGGATTTACAAACATGCATCCCAAATAGTATCTTGAGGAGGTGCTGCCTCAATTGTCAGGAGTTCATTTTTCACAGGATGTATAAAGGATAATGCCCTAGCGTGAAGGTGAATTCCTCCATCTGTATTGCTTCGATCAAAACCATATTTCAAATCTCCTTTAATAGGACAACCAATAGCAGCGAGTTGAGCTCTAATTTGATGATGTCTCCCTGTTTTTAAATCTATTTCCAATAAAAAATAACTATCTAGCTCTCTATTTATTTTATACTCTAGAACAGCCTTTTTGCTATCCGGAACTTCCTTTATAAAGGCATAGGATTTGTTTTGCTTCGGATTTCTTTTTAGCCAGTGGGTAAGTATAGCCGTATCCTTTTCAGGCTTGTTTTTTACTACAGCCCAGTATGTTTTTTTTGCTTCTTTTTCTGCAAATAACTTGTTGATTCTTGG
>CAYTDS010000002.1:5469-9092 GCA_964436555.1 uncultured Flavobacteriaceae bacterium
TTGGGAAAATCCCTGCTTTTTACATCAGTGACATATTGGGAAATAGCATTTCCCATATCTTCATATAAATTCATATACCTGCGCAAAAATCTCGGATTGAATTCTTGGGTTATCCCCAATAAATCGTGAACAACCAATACCTGACCGTCCACACCATTTCCGGCACCAATGCCGATAACAGGAATCGTGAGACTCTCTGCTACTTCCTGTGCTAATTTGGCGGGAATTTTTTCCAGCACAATAGCAAAACATCCTGCCTTTTCTAGCATTAATGCGTCTTCTTTCAATTTTTGAGCTTCTACTTCCTCTTTTGCACGAACCGTATAGGTTCCAAATTTGTAAATAGATTGCGGAGTAAGACCTAAATGACCCATAACAGGGATTCCCGCATTAAGGATACGTTTAATCGATTCTTTGATTTCTCCGCCACCCTCAACCTTTACCGCATGTGCTCCACTCTCTTTCATAATACGTATGGCAGAGCGTAAGGCCTCTTTTGGGTCACTTTGATAGCTTCCAAATGGAATATCAACTACTACCAATGCTCTACTAACCCCTCGAATAACGGCAGACGCATGGTATATCATTTGGTCCAGGGTTATGGGTAAAGTTGTTTCGTGACCCGCCATAACATTACTTGCAGAATCACCAACTAGTATGACATCTACATTGGCAGCATCAACTATTTTTGCCAAAGAAAAATCATAGGCGGTTAGCATGGATATTTTTTCACCCATTTGTTTCATATCCACAAGCGACTTAACAGTTATTCTTTTATATTCTTTTTTGGCAACTGACATTTAGTTTATTTTTAATGCCTTAAAAGTAAGGAGATTTGTTGAATTAGTTTTTATGTTTACAGTTTGATATGAGTAAGATAAAATAATATCCCAAGAAAATAGGTGGAACATTTGGAGCTTTATTTTTTCGGTTAATTTTGAATAACTATTAATTTGATTTTATGCGAATTGCCCTGTTCTTTTGTGTTTGGATTTGTTGGATGTCTGTTTTTGCTCAAGAAGATGATGAAATAGCAATTCAACATACCATAGAACGTTTTTTTGAAGGTTTCCACGAGCAGGATTCTATTAAAATAAAACAAACCACTTACGGCAATATTCTGCTGCAAACGATTGCTACGGATTCTATGGGTACGGCTAACTTAAAAACCGAAGCTTTTGATAATTTCTTGAAATCAATAGTAAGCATACCTAAAACCGTTCAATTTCAGGAAAAATTAGTATCATTCAATATCCAAATAGACGGGAAAATGGCCCATGTGTGGACTCCCTATGAGTTTTGGATAAATGAGAAATTTAGTCATTGTGGAGTAAATTCGTTTCAGCTTTTAAAAGAAGAAGACCTTTGGAAGATTATTTATCTTATAGATACAAGGCGAAAAAATGGGTGTAACTAGATTCAAATAACTAGAATCTCTCTTACGAAATACATTAACCATTATTATTTAATTCATTATACACCAGATATTTAAATGGTTTTAACTTACAAAAAACTTAACATTGGGATATCCTTATATGGTTTAACTTTACAAAAAAATTATCAAGACACCAATTTGAGTAACAATAAGAAACAAACTATGGCAAAAAAAATATCAAAAATTGAGGTGAATTTGGATAATACGGAAACAAAGTCTCCCAAAAAGAAAGTTAGTAAAAATAAAGAGGAAACGCCTTTAAGAACACCAGATTTAGGTCCTGATAACATAATCCCGGCTTCAAATAAAATAGCGCCAATAAAAGAAGAGAAACTTATTCTGGAAGAAGCGGACCTCGTTTTACCGGAAACATCTAATGAAGAAGTTAAGCCGGTAAAGCCAAAAGGAAAAAAGGAAAAAAAAGTTGCTAAGGAAGAAAAAGAGAAAGAAATTAAAAAGCTAGATTCAAAAGAAAAGAATAAGAAAAAGTCAAAAGCCAAAAAGAAAGAAAAGGCTAAAAAGAAAATAAAAGCAAAAACCAAGTCAAAGACCAAATCCAAAAAGAAGAAAAAGAAATAGCAATCTTAAAACTCAATTTTAGATAAACTTTTCTTACGTATAAACTACTATTGACTTTGACTTAGATTCTATTTAAACACAAAAACCAGGAAGCTACGGTACGACCGATACGAATTGCGTTTAAAAGATAAAAGCCCTTCTAGGGCTTTTATGTAAAATATGGTGATTTTTTAAACTTCAAAACCTTCCCTGTAGGTTCTTCCCACAAATTGGTTTGCCTCTTCCTGATTGGTAATACGCATGTTTTCACCGTCCCACAACAACTTTTTACGGGCAAAAAATTCTAATTTCCCATTACTATCTTCTCTTTGTAGCATATAACTGCGTATCGCCAAATTACCCATAAGCACTGTTTCTGTCATAGGCCCGGCATAATCAAAAGAGGAGGTAAGCCCTTTATGCTCCGGACTATTAAACCCTGCCTTACAAGCATCAACCCATTTTTGTTGGTGTCCATATTCAGGGACCAAATTTTCTTCAACTTCCGGACCAAAATCTGTTGTACCATCGTTCAGATATAATTTAGGCATCAAGGGAGAGCTGTCGTTGATATTGGTTGAGATGATTCCTTTTTCACCTATCATTAAAACTCCATTACTGCTATTTGTTCCGCCAATGCTATGATCCGCAGGAATTATATCAGGATGAGACGGCCGTATTCCGCCATCACTCCAGGTCATCTCTATTGCCGATTTACTTTTATCCGTAGCCCCAAAATGCAATGTAATAAAAGACGAATTGGGACAACCTTCCGGGTTGTAGTCCGGGGTCCACATTTTTGTAAATACAGTACCCACACTGCATTCTGCATCTGTAGGATACTTAAGGCCTAAAGTTCTAAAAGGAATATCAATAAGATGGCAACCTACGTCTCCCAATGCACCGGTACCATAATCCCACCAACCTCTCCAGTTAAACGGATGAAGGTTGGGTGTGTAAGGAATTTGTTTGGCAGGACCCAGCCACAGATCCCAATGCAAATCTTTAGGCTTTAAATTTTCATCCGGTGCCGGCATTGCAAAACCTTGTGGCCAAACAGGACGATTAGTCCATACTTGTACTTTAGATATTTTGCCTAGCACACCAGAATCAACCCATTTTTGTACCATACCCAAAAGAGGGTTGGACCCACCTTGATTACCCATTTGACTAACAATTTTATTCTTTCGAGCCATTTCTGTGAGTAATCGGGCCTCACGAATATTATGAGTCATGGGTTTTTGAACATAAACATGTTTACCCCTTTGCATAGCATATACAGCCGCAGGACCATGCACGTGATCTGGAGTTGAAATAGTTACAGCATCAATATCCTTTTCCTTATCCAACATTTCTCTGTAATCAAAATACAATTTTGCTTTGGGAAATTTTTCTACTGAACGGGCTGCTGTCCCCGAGAAATCAACATCGCATAATGCTGACACACGTTCACGACCATTTACTGAAGCGTTTTCAATGTCACTTGCACCTTTACCTCCTGCACCAATAGCCGCAAGATTTAACCGGTCGCTTGGAGGGGTAAAACCAACACCACCAAGTACATGCCGGGGAATTATTATGATTGAAGAAGCCATGGCTCCTTTCTTAATAAACTCCCTTCTGGAATTTA
>CAYTDS010000002.1:9192-19491 GCA_964436555.1 uncultured Flavobacteriaceae bacterium
CGTTCCAAAGGATAAACTGCCATCTCCCAATTGTCTTTTCCAAGTTCTATCAGACGTTGAGATAAGCGAACCATATCTTGAAAATGAACGTTATCATCAATCATTCCGTGCAGTATAAGTAAATCTCCTTTTAAACCTTCTGCATGGTAAATAGGTGAGCTTTTCCTGTAAGCCAAGCTATCCGTTTCAGGTGTGTTTAAGATTCTAGATGTATATCCATGACTATAAGCTGCCCAATCGCCAACCGACCGCAAAGCTGCACCTACTTTAAAAGTATCCGGAGCATTGAAAAGGCCCATTAGGGTTATAAACCCGCCATACGAACCGCCATAAATGCCAATTTTATCTTTGTCAATGCCATAATTTTGAATTAGATAATTGACCCCATCCACCTGATCTGACAGGTCTTTTCCTCCCATGTGTCGGTAAATGCCGGTTCGCCAGGCGGCTCCATAGCCGGCACTGCCCCTGTAATCAATATCGATTACTGTGTATCCGTTATCCACTAAAAGATTGTGGAACATATATTCCCTAAAGTAACTACTCCACCATTTGTGCGCGTTTTGCAAATACCCTGCACCATGTACAAATACAATAGCCGCTTTATTTTTTACAGCTAAATCCGGTTGATACAATCGGGCATAAACCAGTGCACCATCCTCTGCTTTAAAAGTTATAATTTCAGGAACTCTCCATAAATAATTTTTAAATTGGGGGGTTGTGGAGTTTGTGACTTGTTTGGCTATTGAACCTGTTTTGGATTTTTGTGGATTTGCTTGAACAAAAAGCTCAGTAGGTTTATTGGAGAACGAATATAAAATTGCCATTATCCGTTCATCCGGAGATAAAATAACCTCATTGTTACCCGTCATTTGTGTTAATTGCGTAAATGGTCCGCCTTTGAGGGGCATGCTATAAAATTGTCGGTCACCTGGATGGGTTTTATTGGCTGTGAAGTACCAATTTTTTTTGTCATTTGAAATGAAAGGATCGTATATTTCGAACGTTCCGGAAGTAAGTGCGATTTCTTTTTTGGATGCTATATCCACAGTATACAAATGTGAATAACCAGTTTTTTCAGACATAAACCATACACCTGTGTCATTGGGAAGCCAACCTAGACTCTTGGTACTAGAGCCACCTATACCCGGACCGGCTATCCATGCTTCATTATGTTGATGATTCAAATTAGAAATAGTACCTTCGACAGCATTCAGCAAAACAATCCATCGATCTTTGTGATCGTTGGACCTAATATCCAAAAGAGCATTTTTGCCATCGGAACTCCAGATTGGTCCATTGATAAATCCTATTCTGTTTTCATTTTTGTACAATTTGCTAGGATAGTCCTTAGTAAAGTCGGGTATATAATCCAATCCTTCAAGATTATCCAATTTCACAGAAAACAGCTCTCTTTTGGTGACATCAAAAACCATTAATTCTAATATACTCTGTTCGTTACCTACCTTGGGCCGAACATTTTCATTTTCAGTGTATCCGGATGCTGTTACATAGTTAGGTATCAAAGTTCCTTTATTAGTAACTTTTTTTTCTAGTACATAGGTAACATAATCACCGTTGGGATTTATCCTGAGGTTAGAAATGGATTTTCCATCTTTATAGATGGTATAAGGTCCGAACCTTTCAGAACGTTTCATCAACTTCTTCTGTTCGTCTGCTTTTGCTTTACGCTCTTGTAAGACTTGAAAAAGCCCTAACTGATCGTTATACAACCATTCATCCTTTGTACTTCTTTCCTCCTCGGAATCCTCTTTCTCATCTGTGAAATACGTAAGCTGAACGGTGCTTCCTGTATCAATGTCCCATATAAATAAATTATCGCCCTTCTGGTATACAACTTGCGTTTCACCAGAGGTAAATTGGGGATTAGTTTCAACTTCTTTAGTGTTTGTGATTCTTATAGTTTTTTTGATTTTTAGATCGACTAAAAAAATATCCCCTTCTTTCTCGTAAAGCTTTTTAGTTCTATGGGAATTATAGATTGCATTTGGAGATGCTAATTGATATTCAGTGTCAAAATCCAATTGATAAATCTCTGCGCTATTGAGGTTATAGCCATAGAGCGAATCGCTTGTTGCCCTATTCGGATTCCAGCGAAAGTAGATTGTTTCACTATCGGAAGACCAAAAAGGATTGTTAGGAAGATGTCCAATAAAATCATCACCCTTCATAATTTCCTTAATACTTAGAGGAGAAACGTTTTGTTCTTGGGCCAAAATTGAACAAATAAACACTAAATGGACACTTACAAAAAGTACAATATTTTTCATCTTAAAAAGGTTAATTAAGTAGGTTTTCTGATTCCTTAGACCTACGTATCATGGTTAAAACAACAAAAGCAACGTCTAAAGCTATTCCGGGCAAGATAGTAATAAGATTGAAACTTTAAAAAGTAGTTAGTCTCTTCTAAAGTGTTTACTATGTTAAAACTTTAAATCCTTAAAATTTAACAATCGCTAAGAAACACACCCACGGCTAGTCCGCCTTCAGAGGTTTCTTTGTATTTTGAGCTCATATCTTTAGCAGTTTCCCACATGGTATTAACCACTTTATCCAAAGGAACCTTAGCATTTTCAGGATCTGAACCTATTGCCAACTCTGCTGCATTTATTGCCTTAATAGCACCCATAGAATTCCGTTCTATACAGGGAATTTGTACAAGGCCACCAATAGGGTCACAAGTAAGTCCCAAGTGATGTTCCATAGCAATTTCAGCAGCCATAAGTACCTGAGCCGGTGTACCTCCCATAAGTTCGGTTAATGCAGCTGCCGCCATGGCAGAAGAGACACCAATTTCAGCCTGACAACCTCCCATAGCCGCTGAGATAGTAGCACCTTTTTTAAAAATACTACCTATTTCACCCGCTACCAAAAGAAATTGTTTTATATGATCAAAATTAGCTTTATGGTTTTCTATTACCAGATAATACATTAAAACTGCAGGAATAACTCCTGCGCTTCCATTTGTAGGAGCAGTTACCACGCGACCTAAAGAAGCGTTAACCTCATTTACCGATAGTGCAAAGCAACTTACCCATTGCAAAATTTGTCTAAATTTAACCTCAGTCTGTCTAATTGTTTCCAGCCATTCAAAAGGTGTAGAGTAGGGTATAGGCCCTTTTAAGGTTTCATGGATATCGTAAGCCCTTCTCCGAACATTAAGTCCACCTGGTAGGTTACCTTCGGTATGACAGCCTATATGCATACACTCCAGCATAGTACCCCAAATACGTTGAAGCCCTTTGTCAATCTCTAAATCTGTGCGCAGGGCACGCTCATTTTCCAATACGAGTTCTGAAATACTTTTTTTTTCGTTTTGGCAATAGGTTAATAGTTGGGCTCCATTTTGTATTGGAAATGGAAATTTTTGAAAAAATTCAATATTCTTCTTTGCCTTACTACGTTCTTCCTTAACCACAAAACCTCCACCAATAGAGAAATACGTTTCGGACATTGTCTCCCCTGAACTGAGTTTGGCTTTAAAAGTAAGGCCATTGGCATGAAAGGGTAAAAATGTTTTATGAAAAAAAAGAGCTGCATCAGGGTTAAATGGCACTATTTTTTCTTTATTAAGATTGATAATCTCGGTCTCCTTAATCTGCTTTACAACCGCTTGAATATTATCCACAGGGATTGTCTCCGGATCTTCACCTGAAAGTCCCAGCATTATGGCGTAATCCGTAGCGTGGCCTTTCCCAGTTAATGACAATGAACCATAAATATGTACCTCAATTTGGGATACCAAATGAAAAATATATTTTGTTTTAAGATCGGCTATCCAACGCTCAGCAGCTCTCCATGGTCCTAGTGTATGGGAACTAGATGGGCCTACCCCAATTTTAAGCATGTCAAAAATGCTAATACACTCCATGTCTTAGTTTATATTGCAAATGTCGGATAAAGATAATACTATCTGACCTTAAACTAACGCGTCTCTTTGAAAGCAGAATCAGAATTCTTTATAAAGCCTTAACATAGTATTCAAATCTGCCACCTTGTCATATTTACTCTAATGGCACAATCCTTGAAAAGGTAGGGGAAACACTAAAAGAATTTTCAACACAATAAATTAGTAAAGAAATGAGTAAGATAATAGGCATAGATTTAGGAACAACCAACTCCTGCGTTTCTGTTATGGAAGGCAATGAACCGGTCGTAATTCCGAATGCAGAGGGAAAAAGAACAACGCCTTCTGTAATAGCTTTTGTTGAAGGTGGTGAAATAAAGGTTGGTGATCCTGCAAAAAGACAGGCCGTAACAAATCCTTACAAAACCATTTATTCCATAAAACGATTTATGGGTAACAAATTTTCCGAATCTACAAAAGAAGCAAAACGAGTTCCATATAAAGTAGTTAAAGGAGATAATGATACCCCGCGTGTAGATATTGATGGTCGTTTATACACACCACAGGAATTATCGGCAATGATTCTTCAAAAAATGAAGAAAACAGCAGAGGATTATTTAGGACAAACTGTTAGCAGAGCGGTGATTACAGTACCTGCATATTTTAATGATGCTCAAAGACAAGCTACAAAAGAGGCAGGTGAGATAGCAGGCCTGACAGTGGAACGTATTATAAACGAGCCCACTGCCGCTTCTTTGGCATATGGTTTGGATAAAAAAGATAAAGATCAAAAAATTGTTGTGTTTGACTTTGGTGGTGGAACACATGATGTTTCTATCTTAGAATTGGGTGATGGCGTCTTTGAAGTACTCGCAACAGATGGAGATACTCACTTAGGTGGCGATGATGTGGATCAAAAAATCATTGACTGGTTGGCAGATGAATTTAAGAAAGAAGAAAGTATTGATTTGAGAGATGATGCTATGGCGCTACAGCGCCTAAGAGAAGCAGCTGAAAAAGCAAAAATTGAACTCTCCTCTTCTGCGCAAACAGAGATTAACTTACCTTATGTGACTGCTACTGCAACAGGTCCAAAGCATTTGGTTCGTTCATTGACAAAAGCAAAATTTGAACAGTTAATAGAAGATTTGGTTAAAAGAACCATTGATCCTTGTGCAACAGCACTAAAAGCGGCCGGTTTGTCAAAAAGTGATATTGATGAAATTATCTTAGTTGGAGGTTCTACCAGAATTCCGGCAGTGCAAGAAGCGGTAGAGAAATTTTTCGGTAAAAAACCTTCGAAAGGAGTTAACCCTGACGAAGTAGTTGCGGTTGGTGCTGCAATTCAAGGTGGAGTTTTAACAGGAGATGTAAAAGATGTACTTCTTTTGGACGTAACACCTTTGTCTTTGGGTATTGAAACAATGGGAGGTGTAATGACAAAATTAATTGAAGCTAACACTACAATTCCTACCAAAAAGTCTCAGATATTCTCGACAGCTGCTGATAATCAACCCTCTGTAGAAATACATGTTTTGCAGGGAGAAAGACCAATTGCAAGCGGCAATAAGACCATAGGCAGATTTCATTTGGATGGTATTCCGCCCGCTCAAAGAGGAACGCCACAAATTGAAGTTACCTTTGACATTGACGCTAACGGAATCATTAAAGTTTCAGCAACGGATAAAGCAACAAATAAAACTCAGGATATTCGCATTGAAGCTTCCTCCGGATTAACTGAAGAGGAAATAAAGAAAATGAAAGCCGAAGCCGAAGCAAATGCCGAGTCAGACAAAAAGGCAAAAGAAACAGCTGATAAGTTAAATGAAGCGGATGGAATGATTTTCCAAACCGAAAAACAACTTAAGGAGTTTGGAGATAAATTATCGGAAGATAAGAAAAAGCCCATTGAAGATGCCTTAGAAGAACTAAAAAAGGCTTACGCCAGTAAAGACTTAGCTGTAATTACCCCCGCATTGGATAAAATTAATGAAGCTTGGAAAGTGGCTTCAGAAGAAATGTACAAAGCACAAGCCGAAGGACAGCAGGGTGCTCCGTCAAGTAATGGAGAAACTGCTTCAGGTCAAAATGCGAAAGAAGGTGATAACGTTGAGGATGTTGATTTTGAAGAAGTAAAATAAAATATACTAGGTTTAAAAAACAAAAGGGTGGAAATTTCCACCCTTTTTCATTATCCCTAACATATTGTTTCGAAATTGAAAGAATATGAAGTAATTTTGAATATGGTAAAAAACTATACTTCGCTACTTCTGTTTTTAATCGCAATAACCTATTTCTTATGCACTTCGACTATGCTCACAGCTCAGGAAGTGAAGATTTTTAAGGTTTCTGACTTCGATTTAAAAGGCAGTGTAAAAACCTGCTTGGTAGTAACTAATTATGGCAAAGAAGAATTTGATTTTAACAAGAATGGTCTTTTGACCAAATCGATTACACGTTACAATGAGGTTGACTATGATCTTACCCTATATAAATACAATTTGGGACATCTAGAGGAAAAACGAGTAGAGATTTACCGAGAAGGAATTTTTGATCCATTAACGTCTTTTGCTAATTTTTATACCTTTGATAGTACTGCCTCAAAAAAAATCACCGAGCGAATCATCTCGTACAATAAAGAATTTTTAGGACAAAATGAATACCGCTATGACAGTATCGGCAGACTTTCCAGTATAAAGCACGTGGATAAAGATGGAATAGACGAAACTGAGATTAGCTATATGCAATTTAAAGGAGAAACTACTGTAAACTATATTTTAAATGGTGTAATCATAAAATCAGTCCGGACCGCCAAGAAAAAGAATAAAACCGGAGCAGATCAAAAAATAGTTTTAACCAAAGAGTTTTTAAAAGGAGAACCCAACAAGGCGCTTGAACAAATTTTTGATTCATCAAATAAATTAATTTCAGAGATTAAGTTTATGCCGACTGAGCAAAATAAAGGATTTGTTCCATATGAGTACATTAACCACAGCTATAACGAATTTGGGATGTTAGCTGAGACGAAAATTAAAGGCTCTAAGGCAGAAGAAACAAAAAAATATGTCTATCAATACGACGGCGAACACGGAAATTGGATAAAACAAATTGTAACGCCCGATAATACCTATACAACTCGCCGAATTATGTATTATGCTACTACAGAAAAGTAGCACTAAGACCCTTTAAAAGTTACTTTCTTTACTAATAGTTTGTCGTATAAAAGAAGTTGTTAAGCTTGCTATAAAGTACTATTCCATTCACTCCTTAGAATGCCATAACAACATGTATTTCTTTTGTATCCGTCCAACAAATACACATTTTCCCTTAAAATACCTTCCAGTTTAGCATGTAATTTTTCTACTGCCTTTCGCGATTGAATATTTCTTTCATCTATTCGAAACTCAACTTTTTCAAAATTTAGAGTAGTAAAAGCATAATTCAGCATAAGTTCTTTAGTAGCACTATTTAGTCCACTGCCGTGAAATGCCCGTCCAATCCAGGTAGAGCCTATTTCAATTACCTTATTTTTCCAGTCTATATTCATAAATCTGGTACTGCCAGCAAATTTCTGAGCTCTCTTGTCAAAAATAATAAAGGGTATTGCAGAATTTTCCTCATACTTTTGAATAGCGAGTTCAACATAGCTTTTAAGTGCATCTGGAGTTCCAATATCTGAAGGTGAATATTGGACCAATTTATCCTCTGCTCCAATTGAAATAAGGTGGTGATAATTTTCTAAACTCAACTCCGAAAGAACTACGATATCATTTTCTAAAATAGGAATTGTCACCTTCATACAGTAGATTTGGTTGGGTTATATTCAAAATCAAATATAAGGAAAAGCGTTTGTTGTTGGTCTATTGCCTAATTTTACAAAAAATTGATTTGATGGAAGATTTAAAGGAAAAAATTCTTAAAATATGTAACGATAACCGAAAGGGCACCTTAATGGAGACTTTGGATATAGAATATATGGATGTGGGAGATGATTTTTTAGTTGCCCGAATGCCCGTAACTCCAAAAGTTTACCAACCGGATGGAGTCTTACATGGGGGAGCAACAATTGCACTTGCTGAAAGCGTTGGTAGCGCAGCTTCCTATATTTTTTTAAACGCACAAGAATTTTTCATAAGAGGAATTGAAATTTCTGCTAATCACGTCAAAAGTATTCGTGAAGGTTATGTTTTTGCAAAAGCAATTTTACTTCACAAAGGACGTACAACTCAGCTTTGGGAAATTAAAATCACAGATGAATCGGCCAACATGATCTCCATTTGTAAACTTACCACTATAGCCTTGCCAAAAAAATAAAAAAGTTGACAGCATTTTGGGATACTATTGAACAACATTACCAAAAGGAATTACCCTTGGTAATTTACCGAAAGCCGGGTGCAGTTAA
This sequence comes from uncultured Flavobacteriaceae bacterium, assembly GCA_964436555.1. GTDB lineage: Bacteria > Bacteroidota > Bacteroidia > Flavobacteriales > Flavobacteriaceae > Aurantibrevibacter. Next base: position 17,463 of record CAYTDS010000002.1, read on the forward strand.
TTTATGTTGTATTTTACAAGGAAATAACAAAGTTTATAATCTACAGGACTTTAGAGAAAGAGGATTTGTTTTTGCTCCATTTGATTCTCGCAAACCAGCCATATTAATTCGGCCTGATGAAATTCTAGAAATGCAATATACTTTGGATGCAAAAAAAACATCCGACTTGCAGCTTTTTCAAGCCTTTAACGAAGAGCAGAAAGATTTTCATATCAATTTGATAAAAAAAGGTGTTGCGAAAATAAATCTAGGCTCCCTTACTAAAGTGGTCCTTTCCAGAAAGTTAGAAGTACATTATGAAGGCTGTCCTATTGCTCTTTTTAAAGAAATATTGGCTACCTATTTTTCTGCATTCTGCTATATGTTTTACCACCCTGGTGTTGGGCTTTGGATAGGGGCAACTCCGGAATTATTGATAAGTGTTAATGCTGAAAATTTTGATACTATGTCTCTAGCGGGAACACAAATTAACCTAACCAATAAACCTCCTGTTTGGACTAGCAAGGAATTAGAAGAGCAATCGTTGGTGACGAATTACATTTTAGAGGAACTAAAAGATGAAGTTCAACAACTGAAAATATCAACATTAGAATCTGTAAAAGCAGGTAGTCTCTGGCATTTGAGAACAACTATATCCGGTTTGGTAGAAAATGCTAAACTTGAAAAACTTGTTAAAACACTACATCCCACCCCTGCTGTATGTGGAATTCCAAAGTTAACCGCAAAACAATTTATCCTGAAAAATGAAAATTATGACAGAGAATATTATACAGGGTATCTGGGGGAGTTAAATTTTGGACCTCAAAAAGAAAATACAACCGAACTCTTTGTTAATCTAAGGTGCCTGCAACTTAAAGGAGATTTAGCCTTAATATATGTTGGTGGAGGGATAACTAAAGATTCTGATCCAGAAAAAGAATGGGAAGAAACAATATCTAAAAGTAACACTATGCTTAGCATAATTTTAAATACTATTAATTGAGATAGCACATTGGTATAAGACAATCTTACTTTGTATTTTTGTATTGCTTATGAAATATCCTAGCATACCATCCGCTCAATCTTTAGTTTTTCATTGCAAAGCAAAAGGTATAAAGCATATTGTAATTTCTCCCGGATCCAGAAATGCTCCGCTAGTTATTGGTTTTTCAGAAGATTCTTATTTTAAGTGTTTTAGTGTTGTTGATGAGCGCTCTGCTGCTTTTTTTGCCCTTGGTATTGCTCAGCAGCAAAAAAAAGCTGTGGCTGTAGTTTGCACCTCTGGTAGTGCTTTATTAAATTATTATCCTGCAATTGCTGAGGCCTTTTACAGTAATATTCCGTTAATTGTTATCTCTGCCGATCGGCCATTTTATAAGGTAGATATAGGAGACGGACAAACCATACGTCAAGAAAATGTTTTTGAACGGCATATTGGCTACTCGGCCAATTTAAAACAAGATGTTGTACATTCCACAAATAGGATTAACGTATACGCTCCGGAAATTATCCAAGGAAAAAATTTAGAGCTAAATCAAGAGTATGTTCAGAATTACAATGATTTAGAACTTAACAAGGCAATAAATATAGCAATTCAAGAGCAATTACCTGTGCACATAAATATTCCTTTTGAAGAACCTCTATATGGAAGGGTGAGCCAAGCTACTGTTTTTCCAAAAATTCTGGATTTGGTCTACAAGAAAAAATCATCCGATGAAAATTTAGAAGATTTTGCCGTAAAATGGAATTCATCAAAAAAGAAAATGGTACTTATTGGAGTGAATTCTCCTCAAACTATAGAAGACACTGTTTTAGACAGCTTAGGTAAAGATTCTTCAGTGCTTGTTTTTACCGAAACCACCTCTAACATACATCACCCCAATTTTTTTTCTAGTATTGATAGTATTTTAGCACCAATAGAAAAATCAACAGATCAGGTAAACCTATTTGAACAATTACAACCAGATATTCTGATTACTCTAGGTGGACAAATTGTATCTAAAAAAATAAAGGCTTTTCTTAGACAATACAGGCCTAAGGAGCATTGGCA
>CAYTDS010000002.1:19591-20728 GCA_964436555.1 uncultured Flavobacteriaceae bacterium
ATAAAAGTCTTCTGTAATAGAGGAACAAGTGGTATAGATGGTAGTACTTCCACAGCAGTTGGAGGTGCTTTAAAAAGTAAATACCCTACACTTTTGATTACCGGTGATTTAAGTTTTTTCTATGATAGCAATGGATTATGGAATAAACATATTAGGGCAGATTTTAGAATAATTGTAATTAACAATGGGGGAGGGGGAATCTTCAGAATATTACCGGGAAAAGAGGATAGCGCTAATTTTGAAGCCTATTTTGAAACAACACACAATTATAACGCCTCGCAGTTATGTAAAATGCATGATATAACCTATGAGGAAGTAAATAATCAAGAAGATCTTTGTCGAGTCCTTGATTGGTTTTATAAAGAATCTGAAACCCCAAGATTGTTGGAAGTAAAAACACCCCGATTATTAAATGATAAAATTTTGCTCGGTTATTTTGATTTTATATCTTAGGGAGAATTAATTAAAAAACCCTAAAGACCATTAACAATTATGAGCAAAAGAGATGAATTAATAGAAAAGTACGCTGCTGACATCCAGAGCAAATTTGGTGAAAAAGCCGATTTAGCATTACTGACAAAGGTTACAATAGGCTTAGGTCCATCTATATATAATTTGGATGCATCTAAAGTTTCAGGAACAGATGAAAAGGAAATCGCAACCGTTAAGAATAATTTTTTAATCAAAAAGTTAGGATTAAAAGATAGCCCGCAACTCGGTGAAGCTATAGATAGTGTAATTGCGAAATATGGTGTTTCTGAGAAAAATAAGTATAGAGCAGTAGTATATTATATGCTTGCTAAGCACTTTAAGAAAGAATCTGTTTATAAATAGAATTTTGAAAAGTTAATGGAAAACCGTTCTAAATGAGAACGGTTTTTTTTTACCCATGCCTTTTTAAATGTACTTTAGCAAAATGATAAATCTAGGAGAATATAATACTCTTGAAATATTAAGAGACACTAGTGTAGGCTTGTTCTTAGGCGATGAAGAAGGAAATGATATTTTACTTCCCAATAAGTATGTCCCTGAAACATTTGAAATTGGAGAAAGTATAGAAGTTTTTTGTTATCTGGACTACGATGAACGACCTGTGGCAACATCCTTAATACCCTATGTAACTGTAAATAATTTTCA
>CAYTDS010000002.1:20828-23104 GCA_964436555.1 uncultured Flavobacteriaceae bacterium
ATGAACGACCTGTGGCAACATCCTTAATACCCTATGTAACTGTAAATAATTTTCAACTTCTAGAAGTTGCAGAGGTGAATGATTTTGGTGCATTTCTAGATTGGGGATTAGAAAAGCACCTATTAGTACCTTTTAGAGAACAACGATCTAAAATGAAAGAAGGTCAGTGGTATGTAATTTACTGCTATTTAGACGAAGTTTCAAACAGATTGGTGGCTTCCAATAAATTAGATAAATTTATAAGTAATGAAAACTTAACTATTAATGTCCAAGATGAAGTTGATTTAATTGTAACCCGTGAAACAGATTTGGGCTGGGAGGTCATCATTAACAACAAACATAAAGGTTTGGTATATTCTAATGAAATTTTCAAGAAAATAGCCGTAGGAGATAAAGTTAAAGGTTATATAAAAAACATCAGACCAGATCAAAAAATAGATGTTTCACTGCAGCCTATTGGCTTTAAAAGTCAGGAACCCGCTGCAAATACTATTTACGAAAAATTATTGATGCACAGTGGCTTCTTAAGTCTTCATGACAAATCGGATCCGGAGGATATTAAACGTGTTTTTCATATGAGTAAAAAAACCTTTAAAAAAGGAATCGGAGCCTTATATAAAGAACGAAAAATTGAAATAAAGGAAGATGGTATTTATCTGAAATAGAGCACAGTTATGATATGACTTTTTAATAATATGATTATCAGATGAATATATTCAATAAAATTCTGGTTTTATTTTTTGCTATACATAAAACTGTTACTTTTGCTTAAATATCAAAGTTCAATTTTCAATTAAAAAAATAGGATTTAAAAAAATAATATTTCTGAAAAAATAGACAACCATGCCATTTATAGAAGAAAGTGATTTGCTAGAATTACATAAAGATATTGACAAAGCTCAAATTATTAATGAGCGTCTCTTAGATCAAATAAAATTTAAGAATAAAGAGCTTAGGAGAAGTAAAATTCAACGTAATATTTTGGCTGGAATTACCGGACTATTTTTAATAGGTACACTCGCCATTACCTCTTTCACAGCGGGTCTAAGTAGATCGAATAGTTATGAAAATAGAAATAATCTATTGGTCTCTATTGATAGCCTGGATGCCATAAAAGCCAGAATAAATAATTTAAAGCAACAAAATGAAGAACTAAGTTTGGTTAAAGAATTTTATTTGGCTAAAAATTTCTTAGAAAAAGAAACCATTTATTCTGTACAAGTAAAGTCGTTTGTAGACAATAATATTGTTTTGGCTTCGGAGGCATTAAACAATACCCTGTTTGTTAAAACCAATCCATTTTATTCCTATTCTTTGGGAAATTTTGAAACCTTGGCTGAGGCTCAATCTTTTAGGTATCAATTAGTAAAATTAGGTTTTGAAGATGCATTTGTTGCTTCGTACAAAGGAGGTAAGCGGATAAAAATAGAAGACCCATATTAATTTGTCTAAGATTAAAGCGTGGCTGCTTGCAGCACGATTAAGAACACTTCCGCTTTCTATATCCGGAGTATTCGTAGGTACTGGATTAGCAAACTATTATCAGTATTATGATTCTTTGATTTTTGTTCTTGCAATACTCGTAACTGTAGCTTTTCAAATTACCTCCAATTTTGCAAACGACTACGGCGATGGTATCAAAGGAACCGATAATGAAGAACGTATTGGTCCAAAACGGGCCTTACAAAGTGGCATTCTATCTCGAAAAGAACTCAAACACGGCATAATCTACATTGTGGTACTTGATGTTATTTTAGTAATGGGTTTGCTTTATTTTTCTTTTGGCCTACAATACATAGGGTATCTTATCTTGTTTTTGATTTTGGGATTTATAAGTATTTGGTCAGCCATAAAATATACGGTCGGAAAGAATGCCTACGGCTACCGTGGTCTGGGAGATGTTTTTGTTTTTATCTTTTTTGGCTTATTAGCTGTTTTAGGGTCTCTCTTTTTGTATACTAAATTCTTAACTCTGGAGGCAGTTTTGCCGGCAATTTCTATTGGAGCATTGAGTACTGCTGTACTTAACCTTAATAACCTTCGGGATTATAGTTCGGATAAGAATTCCGGAAAAAATACCTTAGTGGTAAAATTAGGTTTTGAAAATGGCAAAAAATATCACCTTTTTCTGCTTGCTTTGGCGTTTGTAAGTTTCCTTTTTTTTATTGTAATATATTCTCAAAGCTATTGGAACTTTATTCCACTCCTTGCTTTTGTTCCGATTATTTTACACATTAAGAATCTTAAAACAAATTCAGATCCACTACTATTAGATC
>CAYTDS010000002.1:23204-28372 GCA_964436555.1 uncultured Flavobacteriaceae bacterium
ATTATTTTACACATTAAGAATCTTAAAACAAATTCAGATCCACTACTATTAGATCCTGAACTTAAGAAATTGGCCCTGAGCACTTTTCTCTTGGCGCTACTGTTTTACTTTAGTTTTAATAATTTTTTGTAAATTTGAATCTATAACTATCTAAACCAACCCAACTTTGGAACAGCCAATTCGGATTCTTATTGTAGAAGACAATGTTATCATTGCAGATGACATGCAATCCATGTTAGAGGAAATCGGCTATGAGATTGTAGATAACGTCATTGTTTATGAACAAGCGGAGGAAGTCTTAAAAACCAAACAGGTAGACCTTGTCCTTATTGATATTATTCTGGCTTCACAGAAGACAGGAATAGATTTAGGTAAGCACATAAGGGATAAATATAATATTCCCTTTATTTTTGTTACCTCTAATTCTGATAGGGCTACGGTAGAAAATGCCAAGACGGTTAAGCCAAATGGTTATTTAGTGAAGCCATTTGAACAACAAGATTTATATACTTCTATTGAAATAGCACTGTCCAACTTTAATTATTTAGAAAAATCCGGCAGCTCGGAAAGTATAGATCCCTTTGGTCCTGACAGACCCATGTCAAATTCAATTTTAAAAGACTCCATCTTTGTAAAAAAGCAAAACTTGTATTACAGGATTCAGTTTGAGGATATACAATTTATTAAAGCGGACAATGTTTATTTAGAAGTAAATACAGTTGACAAGAAATTTTTAGTTCGTTCGCCTTTAAAAGACTATTTAGAGAAATTACCTTCCAATAAATTTTATAGAGCCCACAAATCATACATCGTAAATGTGGATCATATTGGCGCAATAAATAGCAAGGATATTATGATAAACAATACCCTTATTCCCATTTCCAAGGAATTTAAAGATCTGATTATTTCGGCAATGAATTCATAAGCCAAAGACCTACTTTTTCCTTTTAGTACAAGAATTTTGCCTAACCGGTGGATAAGGTTTTAGGATTCCCGATTTGAGTAGTGCTGGTTATTTTAATTTAAAACGGCTGTAAACAAGTATTCGGCTTTTAACTTCAACTTTTCACAACATAATAACACGGTTACACAACATTATTCTAAATTCTCCAAGCCTAAATAATACATTTGTTAGATAGTAAAATGCTCCCCAAATCTTACTATATTACTTAAGTGTTATTTTGAATAGGCTGTTCGTTTTTAATGGATAGCCTATTTTGATACACTAAGACATCAATGTTAATCATTTACAACTATTTAACCGGCTCTTTCCGTAATAGAAATAAGTCGAAAATAGGACATACAGAACGAATCCATTAGATAATGGAGCTCACAACATATTTATTTAGCTTTACAACAAAAAATTAATCAACCCGCCATAAAGACGTAAGTTTGAATAATTGTGAGACAGAATTTTACTGTTTGTCTTTACACTATTGATTTTGAATACCTTGGGAAAAAATAATAAGAAATAAAATTTCTTATTTTAATATGAAAAAAAAGCTTTTAAAAATATCATTCATTATATTTCAAGTTCTATTTTCTCTTACAGCTTTATTGGCACAAGAGACGAGTATAGAAGAAGATTTCTTACAGCGATTTAAAAGCATTTCAAAATCCGAAGAACGATTCGATTTCTTCTTTAAGGCCCCCAATCGTTACACAGAAAATTCAGCATATGATTGGTTAGATAATATTACCGTCTACTTAGGGAACGCTCAAAAAGTTGAAGATACGGTCGCAGTGCAGTACTACCAAATCATGCAAGCTCAGATTTATTATGACTTAGGAGATTATGATAAAAGCTTAGCTATTGCTATTGGATTGTATAAGGAAAAACAAAAGTTGGGCTTTGAGATTAAAAAAGTCTTGCTAAACCTTATGGATTACAATTATGCACAACTACAACTATTTGATAAAGAACTGGAAATACGAAAGGAAAAAAAAGATTTAGGAATAACCAGCAATATTGCATTTTACGATATATACTCCAGCTTAGGGCTTCATAGAAAAGCAATGGAAGATTATATCATGGAAACCAAAAAGGCGATTAAAGACGATGACTTCTATGGGTTGGCTCAGTATCATAATAATATTGGTAATTATTTAAGATTGGATAAATCCACATCCGTGGCATTAACTAAATATAAGGAAGCCAAGGGGTATATTGATGTTTTCTTAAACAATATTGCTAATGTAAAAACAGAAAGTGAGATTATTAATGGAAATTATCTTCGTGGAATTATTGAGGGTAATATTGGTAGATGCTATTTGCAGTTAAAACAATTTGAAGAGGCAATACCTTATTTAGATTCCGGAATTGCGACCATAAATGAATATAATACAGGGAAATTTTCTACAGAGTCGGTAGAGTTTAAACTGGAACTGGCCGATTGTTACCTGCAACTCGAAAACTACGAAATGGTAGAAAAATACCTAAATTCAACTAATCCTAGCATTAAAATAGATAATATCCTTAAAAAAAACAGATTGCTTGCTACATATTATGATAAGACCAATGATCCCAAAAACGCATTAATTTATCTTAAACGCAATGCAGCCATTCAAGATTCTTTAAACAACAGTGAATCATCCCTAAAAAAACAACAATTATCAGCTGTTTTTGGCCAGGATTTAGCAAACACCCGGTCCATGATTGATGAACAAAAGGAAGCATTGGAACGGTCTAGAAAAGACATGCAGGCAAAGGACGAACGTATAAACTTTGTGTTTATTTCTTTGGTTTTCACTCTTTTAGGTTTTGCAGGAATGTTTTATGCTTATTTAAGAAGTATAAAAACACAGCGTTTAATTGCAGAACAAAAACACATCATTGAAAATTCTTTAGTAGAAAAAGATTCCTTACTAAAAGAAATTCATCACCGGGTAAAAAATAATCTACAAATGGTGTCAAGCCTTCTTAGCCTTCAGACAAAAAACACCAAAAGTAAAGCTGCTATTGAAGCCTTAGAGGAAGGCAAAAGTAGAGTTAAAGCAATGGCCCTTATTCACCAGAAATTATATCAGAACGATGATTTATCTGTTATAGAGATGCAGGGCTATATCGAGAGTTTAATAAACAGCATACAATCTGTTTATAAGAAAGGCGGACATAATATTAACATTACCATAGATGCAGAAGGGGTAGAGCTGGATATAGACAGGGCCATTCCTTTTGGTTTAGTGCTTAATGAATTAGTCTCAAATTCTTTTAAATATGCTTTTCCTGAAGATGATGAAAATGGAAAAATCTACATCCATATTAGAAAAAATGCAGAACAAGGTTTTTTTGAATATACCGATAATGGTGTTGGTTTGCCTGAGGATACGGATGAAAGAGCAAATGCTTCCATGGGAATTCGATTGATGAATAGATTAGTAAACCAACTGCAATCCACGTTAAATATTGATAAAACCTCGGAAGGTGTTCGTTTTTGGTTCAATTTTAAATAAATTTGAACAAAAACAGATTACGTTATGAAAATTACCTTTTTGGGTCATTCAACATTATTAATTGAAACCGCTACACATACTTTACTGGTAGATCCCTTTATTTCTGGAAATTCAAAAGCCAAGAATAAGGTTGATATTAAGATTTTAAAACCCGATTTCATTCTTGTTACTCATGCCCACCAAGATCATACACTCGATGTTGAAGAAATAGCTAAAAACACTGATGCCACCATAATCAGTAATTATGAAATTGCTACGCATTACCAAAATAAAGGATTGCAAGCCCACCCCATGAATCATGGAGGTTCTTGGAAATTTGACTTTGGAAAAGTAAAGTATGTAAATGCCATTCATTCTTCCTCTTTTCCTGATGGTTCATATGGCGGACAACCGGGAGGATTTATTCTTTCTGCTGATGGAAAAGAGATTTATATCGCGGGAGACACGGCCTTGCATATGGATATGAAACTTATTCCAACAACAACTAAACTTAACCTAGCTATTTTGCCTATAGGCGATAATTTTACAATGGGAATAAACGAGGCTCTAGTCGCCAGCGATTTTGTGAAATGTAACCGTGTTCTGGGGTATCATTTTGATACATTTGGTTATATTGAAATTGATCATAGTCAGGCAAAAAAAAGCTTTGAATCCGCTGGAAAAACATTATACCTTTTAGAAATTGGAGAAAGTATTGACGTTTTGTAGCGCACTATTATCTGGCACGTTCCAATATTAAGTTTATCATTTTTTTTTAATTGTCCCTTGATGACCCAAAATATTTATCCTTTATTTGTCTCCGAACTTAAGTTTACAGATATAAAATATAGCTAAATTTGATTTTAAAATATGAGGGCTAGCTATAAAAGGTATGTTTTAAACTTCAAGCGTCCTAGCGGAACTTCACGTGGTGTATTGCACCAAAAAGAGACCTGGTTTTTAATTTTAGAAGACAAGGAGAAAATGGGTATAGGGGAGTGCGGATTATTTCGTGGTCTTAGCAGTGATGATGTGCCTGACTATGAAGCCAAATTAAAATGGGTTTGTCAGCGTATAAATAATTTAGAAAAATTACCATGGCCAGAATTGAAATCTTATCCCAGTATTCAATTTGGTATAGAGCAGGCCATGCTCTCCGTTAAGTCCGAAACCCCTTTTAATTTATTTCCATCTGCTTTTGTAGAAGGTAAGCAAAGTATTCCCATAAATGGTCTGGTCTGGATGGGAGATGCAGGATTCATGATGGAACAAATAGAACAAAAATTAGAGGAAGGCTTCAATTGTATTAAACTAAAAATTGGTGCTATTGCTTTTAAAAAAGAAATCGAATTATTAGCTGCAATCCGGAAAGGACATAACCAAGAAAAGGTGGAGCTTCGTGTTGATGCAAATGGTGCCTTTCAGTTTAGCGAAGCTTTAGAGAAATTAAAGATTCTATCAGATTTCAACATCCACTCCATTGAGCAACCCATTAAGCAGGGTAGGTGGAAGGAAATGGCTGATTTATGCCAAAAAAGCCCCATTCCAATAGCCTTGGATGAAGAACTTATTGGTGTTTATGAGCTAGTAGAAAAGAAGAAATTACTTCAGACTATAAAACCACAGTATATAATTTTAAAGCCTAGCTTACTAGGTGGTTTTAAAGGTTGCGAAGAATGGATAACTTTAGCAAATGAAATGGGGATATCTTGGTGGGTTACCAGTGCTTTGGAAAG
>CAYTDS010000002.1:28472-30196 GCA_964436555.1 uncultured Flavobacteriaceae bacterium
AAACTGGAAAAGTAACCTAATAAAAGATTTATGTATATAGAACAAAGCTACAAGAGCAATACTCCTCCGTGGATATATTTGATACTACCCATTGGATTTATTGGTTTTATGATATCTAATTATATTTATACCCTTTATTCCCCGGTCAGTGTTGATGTAATGATGCAAGATTTAATAAGCAGACTTGGAGCCAATATTGTTTTAATAATACTACTATTACCATTGGCAATTGGTCTCTTTGTGGTTTTGGGTTGGGTAATTTTAGTGCATTCTCAATCCATTAGGTCTTTAACCACGTCCAGGAAGAAAATTGATTGGAAACGAATTGCATTTGCCTTTCTCTTATGGGGAGGAATTACCATAGTACTTACCGCACTGGGATTGCTTTTATCGCCCGATGATTATGTTTTCAATTTTAAATTAGAACCCTTTCTTATTCTAGTTGTTATTGGGGTGCTCTTAATTCCGTTACAGACCAGTTTTGAAGAATACATGTTCCGAGGCTATATGATGCAGGGAATAGGACTTATTGCCAAAAACCGATGGGTTCCCTTAGTAATTACCTCTGTTTTATTTGGCTTAATGCATCTTGGAAACCCTGAGGTTGGCAAATTAGGTTATGGCATTATGGTGTATTATATTGGAACAGGGTTTTTCTTGGGTATTATTACATTAATGGATGAAGGCCTAGAACTGGCTCTTGGTTTCCATGCTGCAAATAACCTCATTTCAGCCCTTTTAGTAACAGCAGACTGGACAGCCTTTCAAACCAATTCAATATACAGAGATGTTTCTAGTCCTGAGTTAGGATGGGATGTTTTTGTTCCTGTCTTAATAATTTATCCTATCCTATTGCTTATTTTTTCACGCAAATACGGATGGAGTAACTGGCAAGATCGCCTTGTCGGAAAAATAGCAAAGAAGGAAGAATTTAAGCTGAAAGAAGAGTTGTTACAAAACAGTGAAACATAAAAGGATTAGTCTATGGAGTCGGCCATAACCGGAATTCATCCTAGTTTTAAATTGAATGGCATTTCTTTTTCTAAAGAGGATTTGTTGGAAGTTGGTTATTGTCTAATTAAGGAAGGAGTGGATTATGAGAAGACTATTGGTGAATTTTTACTTGATTGGTTAAGTGCTAAAGATTCAGTGAAAGCGTTTACCTCAGGTTCTTCAGGAACCCCTAAAGCAATTGAACTTAAAAAGAGGCACATGGTTAATTCTGCTCTTGCTACTGGAAGCTTTTTTAATCTGAAACCCGGTGATAAAGCATTGCATTGTTTACCAACAACATTTATAGCAGGTAAAATGATGCTCATCCGAGCAATGCTTTTAGGTCTGGAATTAGATTATGTGGAACCAACTTCCAAACCCATGTTGGAAGTAAACAAGTTCTATGATTTTGTAGCTATGATTCCGTTACAACTACAAAACTCAATAAACAAACTTAGTCTAGTTAAAACACTAATAGTGGGAGGTGCCCCATTTCCTGTAAAATTGCAAAAAGAGGTTTTCAATACACAAACATCTATCTTTGAAACCTATGGTATGACAGAAACTATTACCCATATAGCGGTAAGAAAAATTGAATTTAAATTTGAAGGTTCTTTTTTTGAAGCTCTTCCAGATATCAAACTGTCAGTTGATGAACGCAGTTGCTTAATTATTGATGCTCCTAAGATTTGCTCCACACCGGTAATAACAAATGATGTGGTAAATCTTAT
>CAYTDS010000003.1:0-22483 GCA_964436555.1 uncultured Flavobacteriaceae bacterium
AAGAATTAAGCTCTAATGCAACTTCTTTTGCTCCATCAATTTCCAAAATACTCATTGGATTCTCATTGAGCACAAAACTATAGGGATTATCATTTACCAATAGGATGTTATTCTTTATCGCAAAATCCAGCAACTCCTTGAATTGCGTTCGATTTGCAGTAGCACCCGTAGGCATATGGGGATAACTTACCCACATTAATTTTACTTTAGATAAATCCTGTTGTTGTAATATTTCAAGATCAGGAAACCAGCCCTTTTCGGCTACCAAATCATAATATTTCGCCACGCCGCCAACCAATGAAGTCACCGAGGTATAAGTGGGATATCCTGGATTTGGAATAAGCGCTTCGTCACCCGGGTTTAAGAAGGCCATACTAATGTGCATAATTCCTTCCTTAGAACCCATTAGCGGTAAAATTTCATTTGTCGGATCTACTACGGTTCCAAATTTGGATTGGTAAAACTTTGCTATGGCTTCCCTTAGTTCCGGCAAACCCTGATAACTTTGATATTGGTGAGCTCCACTATCTGTAAGCGATTTACTTACTGCTTCCAAGACTTCCGGTGCAGGTGCTAAATCCGGGCTACCAATACCCATGTTAATTATCGGTTTCCCTTCGGCTATAAGTCCCCTTACCTCTCTCAATTTCATAGAGAAGTAATATTCTTCAACCGTTTTTAATCTATCGGCCGTGGTAATCATATTCTTCCATTTTTATATTCGCCCAACACTTTAAATTCTTCTGCCATAATTTCCAAAAGTGATTTTGCCTTGACATAATCCGCATAAGTTTCGAAGGTAACATCAACAAAAAAGGCATATTTCCATGGACGCTCAATGACCGGCAAAGATTGTATTTTGGTAAGGTTTAACCGGCAATCACTCATTACATTCAACACTGCGGCCAAACTCCCCCTTTTATGATCTGTTAGAAAACGAAGGGAGGCTTTATTGATTTCATTTTCCGGTAATACCTTGTTTTTGGTTTTTATTATAATAAAACGAGTAGAATTATTTTTAATCGTTTGAATTTCCGAAGCAATAATCTCCAAATCATATAGTTCCGAAGCCACTTTGGGCGCTATGGCGGCAATGCCCTTTAATTGTCTTGCCTGGATTCGTTGCGCTGTCTCTGCGGTATCCACATCCTCAACTAACTTTATACTGGGATAATTTTTGAAAAACTCTTTACATTGTAATAAGGCCATAGGATGAGAATGTACTTCCTGAATATCTTCCATCCGTTGCCCTTTTAAAACCATGAGATTATGATGTATGCTTAGATACTGCTCCCCAATGATATGAAGATTGTTCTGATACACTAAGGCATAATTGGGAATGATGGATCCGGCAATGGAGTTTTCAATAGCCATCACCCCCTGATCTGCAGTTTTCTGAAGCAACTGATCTACCATATTATCAAAAGACATACACTCCACCAAATCAATATCCTCCCCAAAATAATCTTTGGCCACCTGATAATGGTTGGAACCTTTGATGCCCTGAATTGCTATTCTTAATTTCATGTGTTTATATCTATTTGCTTTCAGCGGTCACATGGAACGCTAATACTCGTGTCCTTATGCTTCCAAAGGAACTTTGTCAGTGGGCGTTTCATTATTATTTTTCAACCTTTAGGTCTAGTAATAGCTTTGGTTAAATTTCAAAATTGTTCAAAAAAAAAGCCCCGATTTTCGCGGGACTTTGGTATCTATTTATTTTAAAAATATACTACAACAGTCCCGCTTCTCTTTTAAAAAAGAAGTAAAAATAAAAACCGTTCCAGAAATATTGTCTTGTCATCTTGTATAAAATCTCGGCTAAAGTAATAATTATATTTAAAATTCAAGTTTAATCGGTAATTTTTTTTATTCTTTTGTTTATCACGGCCCTATAACCTTCTTTATATATGAATTAGGGCGGTTTGCTGATGATAATTTAATCCTTGGTTTGATTTCTAAATGTTTATTTTTGATAAAATTTAATCCATGTCCATTACCGTACAGAACATTTCCAAAAATTTTGGTTCCCAAAAAGCCTTAAATCAGGTTTCCTTTTCGCTTCAAAAAGGAGAGATTGTTGGTTTTTTGGGACCAAACGGTGCCGGTAAATCTACCATGATGAAAATTTTGACTACTTATCACAAGGCTGATGAAGGTGAAGCCACAGTAAATGGGTTTAATGTGCTAACCCAAAAAAAAGAGGTACAAAAAAGTATTGGATATCTCCCCGAACATAATCCTTTGTATTTAGACATGTATGTGAAGGAATATTTAGAGTTTAATGCCTCTGTATACAAAGTGGATAAAACTAGAATTGCTGAAGTGATAGAACAAACCGGCTTAAGCCCGGAAGCACATAAAAAAATTGGTCAGCTTTCCAAAGGATATCGTCAACGTGTGGGTTTGGCTGCGGCCTTATTGCACGACCCGGAAGTATTGATTTTGGATGAACCTACCACAGGATTGGATCCGAACCAATTGCTGGAAATTCGGAAATTGATTCGGGAAATAGGTAAAGAAAAAACCATTTTACTCTCCACCCATATTATGAAAGAGGTAGAGGCCGTCTGTGATCGGGTGCTGATTATCAATAAAGGGGTTCTTGTGGCTGATAAAAAACTATCGGAACTACGGGAAGAAGGAGAACAAATTATTGAGGTAGAGTTTGATTATCGGATTGAGGAAGCACTTTTACAAAAACTGCCCTATGTAGTTCAGGTAAAAAATACCGGTGGTTTTGTTTATGAGGTAACTTTTAATACTTCCATAGATATGCGCCCTGCTCTGTTTGATTTTGCCCATGATAATGAACTAAAAACACTACAGTTAAGCAGAAAGAATAAGAATTTGGAAAGTTTGTTTACGGAATTTACGGGAGGCCTCCCCTAGCACCTCCAAAGGAGGGATATACTATTGTTCACTACCTAATGGCATAGTACAAACAGCACTTTTAATCAATTATCAACGCGATGGGAGATGATTTTGTATATTTGAATAAAGAATGTTATGAAGACAAAAGAAAACATTTTAAAGATACTAGAATCCAATAAATCCCAACTTTCTAAACTTGGCATCCGAAAAGTGGGTTTATTTGGTTCGTATATACGTGATGAGCAATCAAGAGAAAGTGATATTGATTTACTCATTGATTTCGAACCTGAAAAGGAAAATTTCGACAACTTTATGGCTGTTTACGATTTATTTGAAACTATTTTTAAAAATGAAAAAATCGAAGTTGTCACAAAAAACGGTTTAAGCCCATATTTTGGTCCAAAAATTTTAAATGAAGTCCAGTATGTCTAAAGACCCAAAAGAATATCTTAAACATATTAACGATGAATGTGCATACATAATTTCCGTTACGCAAAATTTACAATTTGAAGAATTTATGGTAAATGAAACTTTGAAGCGTGCTGTTGTTAGAAGCTTGGAAATAATTGGAGAAGCAACAAAAAAGATTCCGGAAGATTTTAAGGTGAAATGGAATTCAATTCAATGGAAAAATATGGCTGGAATGCGTGATAGGCTTATCCATGACTATATTGGAGTAAACTACACAATTGTTTGGGATGTTATGAGAAACAAAATTCCGGATATCCATGTGCAGATTTCAAAATATTTACAGTAATAAAATGTCCACTACTATTATCTAGGTCTTTAACATTGTGGCATTTCCGTTTTTCACAATTCTTTAAAACCTGACCACCATTAACCAATCCCAATACAGAAGGCGATTAAATTATGGAATCCTCTTGAGGTTTGGTATTCTGATGATGAGATTCAATTAAAATATCCACAATTTCTTCCAACTCAATTTCAATTCCGGGATTAGTGCAATTCATAAGGATGGAAAAAACCATTTGTTCTTCGGGATATACATAAAAAAGAGCATATCCACCTACGCCATTCCCAACATGCCCATAAAAAGATCGCCCCTTTTTATCCTGACTTACCTGCCATCCCAAACCGTAATATGTAGGAACGCCATTGATTGTCTCCGATGTAAGAAATTGATTCAGAACTTCTTCATCCAAAACTACTTGATTTAAATGCGCCTGACCAAATCGTGCGATATCCTCGGAGGTAGATAAGTACCCGCCACCGGCCAACTTATAAAAATTATTTACCGGTGTCGCTTTAGTAAATCCATTTAATCGTTTGGAATAGAATGCTGCTGTATTTGGGGGTCGGAAATCTTTTTCTTCCGGGAAGGTACTTTTGAGACCTAGAGGTTCCAAAACATATTGTTGCACAAGGGTTTCAAAAGGTGCTCCACAAATCTCTTCCATAGCCAAAGAAATCAAAACCCAGTCAAAACTGTTATAGAAATATGCTGTTCCGGGTTCAAAAAGAAGTTCATCATCCCTAAAAACAGAAATACTTTCCTTGATTGAAAAAGGTTGATTCAAAGCGTATTCCTTACCCCTGTATCCACGAATTCCTGCGGTATGATTTGCCAATTGGCGAATGGTAAAATCATATTTTTTTATTGGATAATAAGGCACATAACTGTAGAATGAAGTGTCTAAATCAATAAGACCTTCCTGAACCATTTTCGCAAGCGCTGTTGCTGCTATGGGTTTGGATACACTGGCGATTCTAAAAATGGTATTCTTGGGATCTACCGGAATTTTTTCTTCCCTATTGGCGTAACCATATCCTTTTTGAAAATATATGTTTTTATCTTTTAATACGGTAATGGCAATTCCCGGAACTTTTTTTTCACGGATGAGATTTGACAACAAAACATCTGCCTTTACTAAACCTTGCAATACAGGATCCTGATCCAAGATTCTTAGGGAAACAAGAATATTTTTTATATAGGACGATATTGGTTTCAAAATAACTTAAAATAAAAATGATCCATATAAGTGTAAATTCAAGCTCAAATTCAGAAAAAACAACCATAAACATAAACCATCAACCCTCAACTAAACCTACTCCCTAAAAATTAATTTTCCAGTATATAATTCCTCAACATCAACCACATCGGGTGTTTGAAAAGAAACAACATCACCTGTACCGCGAATTACACCTTGCAACACTCGTTGTGGACGAATCAGCATGTCATTAGTACCTCTGTGATTAACAGTGATGTTTTGTGCAAAAAAATCTCCAGCTTCTAATCTGGAATCGCCAGCTGCAAAGACAATATTAAAATTAGTTACATTCCCTCTTAACTTAAAATAAGCAATTCCGTTGGAGACAATAGTCACATTTTCGGAAGCAAGCTCAAGGTCAAACGATCCATCGGTAGTAATTGCCTCAGGGTCATTAAAGCTTTCTGAGAGTAAATTTAGGTTTGGATATTGCAGTATGCCATCGCTTTGTATCGGAAAACCGGTACTACTGCGTATTTCTGTAATGTTTGGTGCGGTGACATAAATTTTGGTCAAACCGTAATCGCGCACAAAATTGCAATTGTTATTATCCTTTACAAGTAAGCGATCTTCTACCACAGTGACATTTACATCGTTCCTTAAGAATTCCCCGGTCTCAACTTCCACCCTATTTACATCACCCTGCTTTAAAATCAAGGTTACATTTTCCTGCACGGTAATCTTGGTGAAATTGGGGACATCTACTTCCTCTCGCACTATATCCCCGGCATTTTGGAAACAATCGGATGCATTCTCACTATTACAACCAAAAAGCCATAGGACAGTTATCCATATTGTGGATTTTATAAAACGTTGGAAAATATCTTTTCTTCTCATACCTGTTTTATAGTCGTATTCCAAGTCCGAATTCTACCGCTTCTGCCTTTGCTCCATGCGATTTTAGTGTAATGGCCCCAAATAGTTTGTCATTAAAATAGCGTTTCAATCCAATCCTATTATACACTTGTCCTTCAAAATCATAGGGGTAATATACATAATAGCCCAATTGGGTAATGACCGACATTTTATTGATAAAAAGCTCATGGCCTACAAATAGGCCTACTCGTTTGTAATCGGTATCAGCAGCTACGCCTTTTTCAGGAAAGGCAATGGATTCAAAAGCGATAAGTTCCTTTAAAAAATTAGATAAAAATACATCCGTTCCCAACTGGATTGCACTGAACCGACTTAACCGCTTATCCGCATAGGCCGAGACGATATAAAATGGGAATTGCCCGGAATTAATCACATCGCTTTCATTAATACCTGTTCTAAAAACAAAATTATAACGTAAAGATTCGCTAAATTTCTCCTTTTTGGCAGTTTCCAAATAGATTACTTTTGTTTCGCCTCCATCCAAATCATAAGTAACTCCAAAATTAAATGCCAGCGTGTTCGTAGACGTATTTGGGGCTTTAAAATTGGCATTGGAATAGTGAATAACTGACAATCCGGCCTTAAAGCCAACTCCTTTTATTATATTTTCTTTATGGTAATTAAGCATTAAAAAAGTAGAGCTGAGCAAATGACTTCCGTAGGCGTTGTTTCTAAAGTTTTGATTTTTATCATAGGGATTGGTGTTATACGCAATACCCTGTCCTAATCGAAACTGTATATTTCTATTTAAAAAATAGAAATTATAATGCGCATAAAGTCCAAAATTTCTGCCTAAAACAGTATTATTCATGTCTTGATACACAAAAGAATAGCCTACATCCGGAAAATTATAGCGTTGCTCCCATTCATCAAATCCGTAGGTTTTTCTATTAAAGCCAAGTATAATTCCGCCGGGATGTCCAGTGATCAAATGGGAAATTGCCGGATTATGGAGTAGAATAGACCCGTAATACTGATTTGCATCCAGCGTATACCTCTTTATTTCTTCGCTTTGCTGCGCCAAGACAAGACAAGACAAAAAAAAGAAGACGAAAAAAAGTTTACCATTCATTGGACGTAAAAATAGGAAATATTTAGGGGTCATTGTTGTCCGTTCTTTAGTTGCAACGGTCAAATTTTTATTTTATATCTGAGCAAACTCTCAAACTTAAAACACTTCCTTGGCTATTGCCCTAATGTTATCCGATTTTCCCATAGAGTAATAATGAAGAACAGGAACTCCCGCAGCCTTTAACTCTTTGCATTGGTTAATAGCCCATTCTATGCCTACCTGACGTACCTCTGTATTATCTTTACAATTGTCCACAGCGTCTATTAAGTCTTGAGGAATATCAATACGAAAGACCTGAGGTAATAATTGTAAATGCTTCTTCACAGCGATTGGTTTAATCCCCGGAATAATTGGGACCGTAATCCCTATTTCTCGGGCAGCTGCCACGAATTCAAAAAACCTTTGATTGTCAAAAAACATTTGAGTAACGATATAGTCGGCTCCGGCATCAATTTTGTCTTTTAATCTTTTTAAATCCGATTTTAAAGAAGGGGCCTCCAGATGTTTTTCCGGATAACCGGCAACCCCGATGCAAAAATTGATACAACTATTCGTCTCCACAACTTCATGGAGATAGTTACCCTTACTCATATTCCTGATTTGCTTTACCAAATCGTTAGCATAAACGTGTCCACCTTTGGTAGGTTCAAAGTATTTTTCTTCACGCATGGCGTCGCCCCTTAGTGCCATGACATTATCAATTCCTAAGTACTGACAATCTACCAACAAATATTCTGTTTCCTCCTTGGTAAAGCCACCGCAAAGTACATGAGGAACAGTATCTACGTTATATTTATGCTTTATGGAAGCACAAATACCCACAGTTCCCGGACGCATACGCGTAAGTTTTCTATCGAGAAGCCCGTCCCGATCTATATAGATATACTCTTCTCTGGAAGTAGTAACATCTATAAAGGGTGGATTGAACTCCATAAGTGGGTCTATATTATTATACAATTCCTGAATACTCCTGCCTTTTACCGGCGGAATGATTTCAAAGGAAAACAAGGTTTTTCCGTTGGCTGCTTTTATATGGTCTGTGACTTTCATCCTTTAGTTGGCAGTTGTTGGTTGAGAGTTGATAGTGTTTTTTGTTCAATTTTAAAAATAGTCATACTTTGTCTTTGGTCATTTTCTATTCTAAATCAATTTCTTTTATTGCATTTACATTGGCTACGAAATTCATTAAATTCTCCAATTGCTCATAAAATTCTAAGAATTTATTCAGATTGGTATCATTTGTACCTTTCAAATGTTCGATATCAAAATTATAGGTATCTCCAATTTCAAAAACTTCATCAATATCTTTTAATTGACCTGCCATTGCAAGGTTTAATGAAGCCGAAAAAAAATCTCTATGAAAACTGACAAGACCTTCATATACTTCTATCAGTCTTTTTCTGTAGATGTCTTTTTGTTCTTTTTGTTCTAAAAGTCCTGTAATTATTGTTCCATGACCCGCGGAATCCATTTTGTCTTGAAATGTGCTTTTTATTGGAGACAAAGACCTTCCAAAGGTGAACAAAAAAACTTCAACTTTGTCAGGAGAAACTTGTAATAACCTAGAAAGTGAATCAATTTTTATTAAATACCTTAAATAATAATTTTGTGCATTTTCATAAGTTATTTCAATAAACTGCTCGAAATCTTCAAATCGATTCGATTTAATAGCTTCTATGATTTGAATATCAAGAATTACAGCCTTATTTCCGTTAATCGTTGTATCAAGAAAATGTGTGAATTTTGTTATGGTTGAAAGTCCAAGGCCAGGGATTAGTTTTATGTCATTTTTTAATTGGTCAATTGAAATGTCCGCAAACCTATAGCGTTCCAAAACTTTGATAAGTTCTTCAAAGGTTTTTTGCGCAAGCATATTCTCAATGTTTTTACCACGCCCTTTGGTTGGATATCCCCACATTAAAGTTTTTATAGCAAATTCACCTAAATCATTTGTAGAGTTAAGCAAGTCTTGACGATTAATTGTTATAATGTTTTTACCATTGAATATCTTATCAATTAGAGTCTGTTGACTTTCAACTTTCCAATTATCTTTCTTTATGTCAAAAGCTTGATTTCGATAAGGTATATTTTGTATTAGTTTTTGAAATTCCATTAATTTCATCTCATCTGTTTTTTAATGAAGGTTAACATCAATGCGTAACCGCTCAATTTCATTTATCTGAACCCAAATATAACAACATCCCTATTCCCCCTTTGGGGGTTAGGGGGCTGGGCCTCTTACTCATCCGCTATATTGGTAGCCAACCATCGCGTTGCTTCATCCAAAGGTATTCCTTTTCGCGAGGCATAATCTTCGACCTGGTCTTCCTTAATTTTTCCAAGTCCAAAATATCTGGCTTCCGGATTTCCAAAATAATATCCGCTTACACTGGATGCCGGCCACATAGCCAAACTTTCTGTCAGTTTTACCCCAATCTTCTTTTCGACATCCAACAGTTCCCAAATGGTTAATTTTTCCAAATGATCAGGACACGCGGGATATCCCGGAGCTGGTCTGATGCCTTTATACGATTCATCGATTAACTCTTCATAAGATAAATTTTCATCGGCACCATAACCCCAATATTTGATCCGTACTTCTTTGTGCAAATATTCAGCATAAGCTTCAGCCAAACGATCTGCCAGAGCTTTGACTAAAATGGAATTATAATCGTCTAAATTTTTTCGATAACCATCTGCCAATTCATCTGCTCCAAAACCGGTAGAAACACAAAAGCAACCTATATAGTCTTGTTTACCCGAGGTTTTTGGTGCAATAAAGTCGGCCAGCGCATAATCCGCAACGCCTTCTTTTCTTTTCAATTGCTGACGAAGCGTGCGAAATATAAATTTTTTGTTATCCGCTAACACCTCAATATCGTCATCGCCTATCGTATTGGCCGGAAACAAGCCAAAAATACCTTTCGCTTTAAGCTTTTTTTCTACAACTATTTTTTCTAACATTCTCTGGGCATCTGCAAAAAGCTCTACAGCTTGTTGTCCTACTACTTCATCGGTCAGAATATCCGGATATCTTCCATGTAATTCCCAGCTTCTAAAAAACGGCGACCAATCAATAAAATTTACCAATTTCCGTAAATCAAAATCTTCAAAGATATGAATTCCAGGTTCTTTTGGCTTTACAATTTCGGACGTATTCCAATCTATTTGAAACTTATTTTTTCGTGCTTCGGCAATAGTTTTATACTCTTTGACTTTTGTTCGTTTTAAGAACTTCTCCCTAAAATCGGCATAGTCCGTTTTAATTGCCTTTTTATAAGCCTGTGAGGTTTCTTTTTGCAATAAATCACCGACCACGGTTACCGCCCTTGAAGCATCATTGACGTGCACTACTGCTTCACTGTACTGGGTGTCAATTTTTACAGCTGTATGGGCTTTACTTGTGGTTGCTCCTCCAATTAACAAGGGAACCTTAAAATTTTGACGCTCCATTTCTTTTGCTAAAAATACCATTTCATCTAAAGACGGAGTTATTAATCCACTCAATCCGATAATATCCACTTGGTGCTCTATGGCCGCAGCTATTATTTTTTCCGGAGGTACCATCACCCCTAAATCCACAATTTCATAACTATTGCAGGCAAGGACAACACTTACTATGTTTTTTCCAATGTCGTGCACGTCACCCTTCACAGTAGCCATTAATATCTTTCCGGGAGCCCCTCCCGTCCCCAAAGGGGAAGCTTTTAATGTATTCAAAATTCTATTGAGAACCACCTCTAAACTCCCTAAGACCTCATCATTGGTAAAACGAATTACCCGATAACCTTCTTGTTCCAGCCAAGCGGTTCTTTCCGAATCTTTGGTTCTATTTTCAGGTAATTGATGAATTAAGCCATCCACCTCTATTATTAAATTTTCTTTCAAGCAAATGAAGTCCGCAATATAGTCCCCTATAATGTGTTGTCGTCGAAATTTATATCCTCCTAAATTTTTGCCACTCAATGCATTCCATAACATTGCCTCAGCCGGTGTAGGCGAATACCGCATCCTTTTAACATACTCTTTGAGCATACCATATTGTACGGGATTAGACGTTTTCCAGTATTGCTCCCCCTTTGGGGGTAGGGGGGCATTTCGGAGCTTTTCTTCTTCAATATATGGTAATAGATAGGCCACCGCTTTTTTCATAACCCTTGCCGACTTCACAACCTGAGGCAAAAACATTTTCCCGCTCCCAAATAAGTCGCCCACCACATTCATCCCAATCATCAGATGACCCTCAATAACTTCTATGGGTTTATTGGCCTGCTGTCTGGCTTCTTCAACATCTTCAGTAATATATTCATCTATGCCTTTTACCAAAGCACGGGTAATTCTATTTTGCAAAGGTTCTGTTCGCCACGACAAATCTACTTTGCTTTCTTTGGCTTTTCCAATAACTGACTCGGCAAAATCCAGTAAACGCTCGGTAGCATCATCTCTTCTATTGAGAATAACGTCCTCTACCCGTTCCAATAAATCTTTAGGTATATCATCATAGACCTCTAGCATGGTGGGATTTACAATTCCCATATTCATCCCTGCCTTTATCGCATGGTATAAGAAGACGGAGTGCATGGCTTCCCTTACCGGATTATTACCGCGAAACGAAAAGGAAACATTGCTTACGCCTCCACTAACACTGCAATGTGGAAGGTTTTTACGGACCCAGGAAGTGGCTTTTATAAAGTCGAGCGCATTTAATTTGTGTTCATCCATTCCTGTTGCCACAGGAAAAATATTTAAATCGAAAATGATATCTTCAGCGGCAAAACCCACTTTATCGACTAAAATATCATAAGATCTTTTAGCAATTTCTATACGCCGCTCATAATTATCTGCTTGCCCTACCTCATCAAAAGCCATGACGATTACTGCCGCTCCGTAACGCTTAATCAGCTTTGCATGGTGAATAAATTGTTCCTCTCCTTCCTTTAAACTAATGGAGTTGACAACGCATTTCCCTTGTACCACTTGTAATCCGGCTTCAATAATCTCCCATTTTGAGCTATCAATCATTATCGGTACGCGCGAAATATCCGGTTCTGCTATGACCAGGTTCAGAAACTTCACCATCGCCTCTTTACCATCTATAAGACCATCATCCATATTGATGTCGATGATTTGGGCTCCGCCCTCCACTTGGTCACGGGCTATTTTTAGCGCTTCTTCATAGTTTTCTTCCTTGATAAGTCGAAGAAACATTTTGGAACCTGCCACATTTGTACGCTCCCCAACATTTACAAAATTACTTTCCGGGGTGATGATGAGTGGTTCTAAACCTGCTAATCTTAAATATCTAGTTGTCCGTTGTCCGTTGTCAGTTGTTAGTTTCATTGTGTTTTCTCCAAACATTATTTGACCATTTTGTAGTACTTAATAAAACCATTTATGAGTTTCTTACACTTTAATATTTGCTTAAAAACAGAATCAAAATCATGTTTATCTAAATAGTTTTGGTCTAACGCAATAAAAGATTGAGTTTCTAATTCGTATAAAGAACCCCTAGCTATGTGTAAAAATTGAATTGTATCCGCAGAAGTTCTTCTTCCACAACCCTCTGCAATGTTCGAGGGAATTGATACTGCACAACGTCGTATTTGATTTGTCAAACCATATAACTCTTCTGTAGGGAATTTTTTAGTTATGTTATAAATTGTATTAACCAAAATCCTAGCTTCTTTCCACACTTCCAATTCCGTATATTCCATCTAATATAAATTTCCTGACAACTATCAACCGACAACTGACAACTTTCTTGGTTCGTACTTAGCCACCAACTCCGCTATGGCTTTTATATGTTCCGGGGTGGTGCCACAACAGCCTCCAACAATGTTAATTAAACCTTTATCCAGATACTCTTTAATTTGAACGGCCATTTGCTCGGGCGTTTCATCATATTCTCCAAAGGCATTTGGTAAGCCTGCATTGGGATGTGCTGAGATAAAATGATCTGTTCTTGCGGATATGACTTCCAAATGAGGTGTTAATTGATTTGCTCCCAAAGCACAATTAAACCCGACCGATAAAATAGGAATATGAGAAATGGAAATTAAAAAAGCTTCTGCCGTTTGTCCTGATAACGTTCTACCTGATGCATCGGTAATAGTGCCACTGACCATAATAGGCACTTCAATCTGTCTTTCTTCCTTTACTTCTTCAATAGCAAAAAGGGCCGCTTTTGCATTTAAGGTGTCAAAAATAGTTTCTACCAATAAAATATCTGAACCACCATCGAGTAAGGCCTCTACTTGTTGTCTGTAAGCAACTCTAAGCTCATCAAAGGAAATGGCTCTAAATCCCGGATCGTTAACATCCGGGGACATGCTGGCCGTTTTATTGGTTGGACCGATACTTCCCGCAACAAAACGCGGTTTATGAGGTTCGGCAGCTATAAACTCATCTGCCACTTTTTTTGCAATTCTGGCCGATTCATAATTAAGTTCATAAACCAGTTCTTCCATATGATAATCGGCCATGGCGATAGTGGTACCTGAAAAGGTATTGGTCTCTACAATATCGGCTCCGGCGGCAAAATATTTACGATGAACATCTTCTATAGCTTTTGGCTGCGTTAGAGACAACAAATCATTATTACCCTGCAATGGATGAGCCCAATCTTTAAAGCGTTCTCCCCTAAAATCTGCCTCGGTGAACTTATAGCGCTGCAACATGGTACCCATGGCGCCATCTAACACTAATATTCGCTCCCTTAGTAATTCTTGTATGCTTTTCATTTTAATTTTTCCTCGATTTCGGTCGTATCTACTCTATATTAGTTCTATTTTGAGTAATACCTCCAAGCAATCTAACTTTAAGATATTCTCACAACGATAACTGCGTTAGGGATAGTAGCGGTATCCTTTTTCGCTTTTAAAAAAAGCAAAAAAGATTAAGCGAATAGCCCGACCCTTTTGTTTTTGCAAAAAGGGTAACGCAAAAAAGTAATATATCAAGAAAGGGAAAGCAGAAATTTCTACCTTTTTCTGAGTTATCTAGTCCGCCACCGGCAGATAGAATGTAGCACCTTCTTTAGGGTTAAAGGGTTGCTAAGGCTTCTAAGGGTCTATTCCCTCCACCTTTCTTGATAACAATTTCAATTTAATAATGAACTGCGTGCAAAGTAACGTCACTGCCTCTGGAATTGCAAGGAAAATGGGTTGTTTTTTTCCAGCTTCCAAGCTCCGACTGCATGGTATTTTTAATCCCAATTTATAGGGTATTTATACTCACTTTTAGGTTTGAAGACTCAAAGACGGTTTGCTATTAAATCTGCAAGGTCTTGGAAACCTTGCAGATCCGGTTAATGCTTTGCTAATAAATGCTTTGTACTACTTCTTTTTTGGCTTCTTTTTTACTGCCATCGAATCCTTCTACCCCACCAACCGTGGTATATTTCATAACATAGCGCTTGCCTGGATTTATGATTTGATAGGCATATTGGCACATGACCGCAGCCTCATGGAATCCGGAAAGTATTAGTTTCAATTTACCCTCATAGGTATTGACATCACCAATGGCGAATATCCCGGGGATGTTGGTCTGATAATCTTTGGCATTGTTGACCTTGATAGCGTTTTTTTCGATCTCCAGACCCCAATCAGCAATTGGACCCAACTTTGGAGAAAGTCCGAAGAGCGGGATAAAGTAGTCTGTTTCTAAAAAAGTGGTTCCTTTTTCTGGATTATTATGTGTTATCACAACTGATTCTAGCTGATTCTTTCCGTGAACTTCGGTTACTTCAGCTTCGGTATATAAATGGATTTTTCCAAGCTTTGCCAATTCCGATGCCTTTTCTACGGAATCCAATGCACCTCTAAACTCATTTCTGCGGTGCACCAAGGAAACCTCCGCAGCTACATTGGTTAGATAAATAGCCCAATCCAATGCAGAATCTCCACCACCGGAAATGACCACTTTTTTATCTTTGAATATTTCAGGATCTTTAATCATATATGCCACACCATTATCCTCATAATTTAAAATATTCGGAATTAATGGTTTTCTTGGTTCAAAAGAACCCAAACCACCTGCAATGACCACAACGGGAGCTTGGTGTTTTGTGCCTTTATTGGTGGTCACTATAAAAGATCCATCTTCTAACTTCTCGAGAGTGTCGGCTCTTTCACCCAAGGTAAAACCTGGCTCAAAAGGTTTAATCTGTTCCATAAGATTGTTGACCAATTCACCCGCCAAAATCTCTGGAAATCCAGGTATATCATATATGGGCTTTTTAGGATAAATTTCAGAACATTGTCCCCCTGGTTGAGGAAGGGCGTCTATTAAATGTGTTTTAAGTTTTAATAACCCGGCTTCAAAAACGGTAAATAACCCGGTTGGTCCGGCACCTATAATTATAATATCTGTTTTAATCATTTTAATCTTTATTATCCTTTATAACGTAATCTTTCTAAAAAGATTTCTCAACTAATTTCCTTGTTGCTTCATTCATTTTCTCCACCTTTTCTTCAAAGTCGCCTTTTAAGGTTTTTCTATAAGCATTTAGATTCTCTACCATTTTACTAATATCTTCAGGGATAACCTCCTCAAAAAACTGACGTAGTCGCTTTGCGGTAGTAGGGGATTTTCCGTTCGTGGAAATAGCAATTTTTACATTTCCTTTGGTAACAATGCCCCCCATATAAAAATCACAATAGAGTGGATTATCTGCTACGTTGACTAATTTACTCTCCTTTCTGCAATCGGTGTACACCTGAATATTAACCTCAGGAGCATCTGTTGTTGCAATTACCATGTGCTTTCCCATTAAATATTTTGGGTGATACACATCAGTAATCAATTCAACACCAAATTGATTAGCCAACTGCACAGTACCTTCCCGAAACATAGGGGAAACCATCACCACATTGGCATCCGGACTGGATTTGGTAAGAAAAGTCAATTTTTCCTCAGCAACATTTCCACCTCCTACAATAAGGATATTGAGGTTCGAAGCCTTTAAGAATATGGGATATAGATTATTCCGTTCCATCAGCTCAACTTTTCAGCGAAATTACTACTTAATTCAGCTGATTGCAACTTCAAAATGGCTGCCCTGTGGGAAACTACCTCTCCAATAATAATAATTGCAGGATTGGTCAATTTTTGCCTTTCAACTTCCTTTTCTATAGTATTTATCGTTCCTATACCTATCTTTTCTTCCGGGGTGGTTCCATTTTGAATAATGGCAACCGGAAGTTGTGCTTTACCTTCTTTTTTAAACAACTCTACTATGGACCCTAACTTGGACATCCCCATTAAAATTACCACTGTAGCATTAGATTTGGCGGCTAGATGCACATCTTCGGACAGTTGATGTTCCTTTGTAGTACCGGTAATTACCCAAAAACTTTCTGCAGCTCCTCTTTTGGTTACCGGTATATGCTGCGAAGCAGGTACCGATAGTGCCGATGAAATACCCGGAACCATAGCGACTTCCACACCGTGCGAAGCGGCGTATGCCATTTCCTCGGCTCCTCTTCCAAAAACAAACGGATCTCCTCCTTTTAAACGAACCACATGACCGTGAGATTTAGCGCGACTAACAATCAACTCGTTTATTTGTTCTTGCTGATACGCATAACACCCTTTCCTTTTACCAACAAAAATATGCTCTGCATGGGGAGCATACTGTAACAATTCAGCGGACACCAAAGCATCATACAAAACAACATCAGCACTTTTTAAGGCGTTAATTCCTTTAAGCGTTATGAGTTCAATATCTCCGGGACCAGCCCCCACAACTGTGAGACGCCCAGATTTTACTGAATCACAAGGATGGGTATGATTTGTATTTGTTGTCATTATTCTAGGCTTCTACCAATTCTTTTGTTCTATATGCTCCAACGGCGTTTAAAAATTCCCTTGCATCATTCAAATAGCTTTCTGCAAATGTAGCAGTTGGTTCGTTTTTATTCAATTGATAGGCTAGCGTTTCGAATGAAGAATTTAGCTTAATCTTTCCTGAAGCGACATAAAACGTATCAAAATCCGAAATGATTCCCGCATGCGTATTGGTTTTATGATTCTCGGAGGTTAATAATGCTTTTGCAGAATTGACCATGGAGGAATACGAATGATATATACTCGCAGCCCACTTTTCATTGTCGAGCGCCCCTTTAGCATTCTGAATTTTTTCCTCACTCTCCAGTAATAAGGTCGCAATTAAATCAATTACTACTCCAGCACATTCGCCAACACCGATGGCTTGCTCATATTTCTCTGTATTACCCCAATCGATAAAATCTTCCGGGGCTAGATTCTCTACTTCTGAAAGTGGCTTCAAATAATCATAAAAATACATTTGCCCTTTTTGCTCATAGTAATCTGCAAAAGACAATCCATTTCCGTTTGCATCATAATCATTCAAGATTAAGCGCAATGCTTCGGGGCCTCTTTTACTGGGAACTTTGATAACTTTATCTGCAAAACGACCATTTCCATTTCCGAAATTGCCTCCTCCCAGTAAAACTTGTAAAGCAGGAGCCACAAGTTTGTTTTTCGTTCTAACGGACATTCCTTGAAAACCGATATCGGCCATATTATGTTGGCCGCAGGCATTCATACAACCACTAATTTTGATTACCACATCCTTATTATGAATGTAATTGGGATATTCTGTTCGAATTACCCGTTCCAATTCTTCTGCGATACCGGTGCTACTAGCGATACCCAAATTACAGGTATCCGTTCCCGGACATGCAGTGATATCCACCGCTTTATTATAACCTGCTTCAGTAAATCCTAATTTTTCCAATTCGGTATAAAAGAAGGGTAGTAAACTTTCGGCCACATAAGGAATTAGTATATTTTGCCGTAAAGACAAACGAATTTCTGAAGCCGCATAGCGTTCAACTAAATCTGCTAAAGCTCTGGCTTTATCCGTATAGAAATCACCTAATAATACCTTAATTCCAACAGCAACATAACCATTTTGTTTTTGAGGTACTATATTAGTAGATTTCCATCGATTAAAAGCATCCTGATTTTCAATATGAATTTCGGGAACCTGAACTTTGGCAATATTAACAGCAGGATAATTGTCAACATCGATGTCAAAGGATTCAAACGGAACTGCTGTTTTTTCTCGAGCTAAAAGTTCTTTGAAGGCTTCTAATCCAATATCCTTGATTAAAAATTTCATGCGGGCCTTAGCGCGACTTTTGCGTTCTCCGTAGCGATCAAATACCCGAATCACCGCTTCCATCAAAGGAATAATTTGATTTGAGGGCAGAAAGCTGAACAACTCATCGGCGTGGCGTGGCTGCGAGCCCAATCCTCCGCCAAGCATTACTTTAAAACCTGTTACACCATTTTCGATTTTGGCAATAAAACCCAAATCGTGCATATAAGAAAGTCCGGTATCAGCATCACTGGCGGAGAAGGAAACTTTAAATTTTCTTCCCATTTCCTGACCTATCGGATTTCTTAGAAAATACTTGAACAGCCCATGAGCATAAGGTGAAACATCAAATGGCTCGTTGGGATCTATTCCGGCTGTCTCGCTGGCTGTTACATTACGTACTGTGTTGCCACATGCTTCACGGAGCGTCACCTCGTCTTTTTCTAACTCTGCCCATAATTCGGGAGTCCGATTTAGGTCCACATAATGAATTTGGATATCCTGACGCGTTGTAATATGAAGCCTTCCTGTGGAATATTCATCAGAAACCTCGCAAATCCGTCTCAACTGGTTAGAAGTTACTTTTCCGTAGGGAAGTTTTATCCGAATCATCTGCACTCCTTCCTGACGCTGACCGTAAACTCCACGAGCTAAACGGAGACTTCGGAATTTTTCCTCATCTATTTTTCCCTCTTTGAAAAGACGAATTTTGGCTTCTAAATCCAAGATATCCTTTTGTACAATCGGATTTTCTATTTCTGTTCTAAAACTCTGCATAATCAAACTCTATTTTTCCTATATCGTGTATAGGGTAATTTCTTATAAATAATTCCTTAATTGATTTTAAGGAACATAACACGCTGTGTAATTATTCAGTCGATCTCATTAATTAATAAATCCGACTCCGGCGGTGGCGTTGGTCCTTGTATCAATTAAAATAAAAGATCCATTCGTACGATGCTTTTTGAAGGCATCAAAATAGATAGGTCTATTTAATTTAAAGGTTACCTGCGCTATGTCATTCATGCCTAGAGCTACCGCGTCAGTATCAATTCCCGAATAATCAGGAAATATTTTGTGATCGATGGTGTCCACTTTGGCCAACACCTTATTTACTCCATGCTGCAATACATATTTGCTTCCTAGGGTTAAATTCTGAGAATCCATCCAGGCAATTGTAGCAGTCAGATTTTTGTCTATAGTAGGTAAATCGCCTACCTTTACCAACATATCTCCCCTACTGATATTTACCTCATCTTCCAAGGTGATCGTAATCGAAGATCGTCTGGTAGCGGTTTGATACTTTTTATTGTAGAAATAAATTTCCTTAATTCTGGATTTAGTCATAGATGGTAATACCACCACTTCATCACCCACGCTTAATTCCCCGCCATAAACTTTACCAGCAAATCCTCTAAAGTCATGAAACTCTTCTGTTTTGGGGCGGATTACATATTGCACAGGAAATCTTGGAGTTCCTACATTATATATATCCTTTCTATCTAGTTTTTCCAAATGCTCTAATAGCGTTTCACCGGTGTACCAAGGCATATGTTTGGAACCATTCACCACATTGTCCCCTTTAAGAGCACTTACGGGAATAAATGTTATTTTTTGATCTTGATAATCTCGCTTGGCCATTAATTTCTCAAAATCTGCTTTAATCTCATTGTATCGCGCTTCCGAAAAATCGACCAAGTCCATTTTATTGATAGCCACAATAACATCTTTTATCCTCAAAAGATTATTAATAAAAAAATGACGATTGGTCTGTTCTATCACTCCTTTTCGGGCATCAATCAAAATAATAGCTACTTGAGAAGTTGATGCTCCAGTAACCATGTTTCTTGTATATTCCACATGGCCCGGTGTATCAGCAATTATATAACTTTTTTTTAGGGTTGAAAAATAAATATGAGCTACATCTATGGTAATGCCTTGTTCGCGTTCGGCTACTAAACCATCAGTAGCAAGGGAAAAATCCAAATAATCATATCCCTTCTGCTTACTGGTTCTTTCAATGGCCTCCAATTTATCGTCGGTCAATGATTTTGTGTCGTAAAGCAAGCGGCCTATCAATGTGCTTTTCCCATCATCTACGCTTCCTGCTGTTGCTATTTTTAGTACTTCCATGGCCTCTCCCACTTCCCTCTCCAAAAGAGAGGGTGCTTTTTTGGGTTATATTTCAAAATTATTTTTATTCATTTATTTTTCTACTACCTATATAAAATCATGTAGGCTTACTATTCGTAAAATCCCCCTTTGGGGGTTAGGGGCTTTTAAAAATATCCTTGTTGTTTTCTTTTTTCCATAGCTGCCTCAGAACGCTTGTCATCAATACGCGCTCCGCGTTCGGAAATTTTAGATTCTCTAATTTCCGCTACTACTTTATCAATGCTGTCTGCATAAGATTCTACAGCAGCGGTACACGACATATCACCAACAGTTCGAAAACGAACTGTACGCTCTTCCACTTTTTCATCTGAAGCCCTGAAAACCACATCATCTTGGGCGGACCAAATTAAGCCGTCACGGACGAATATGTTTCGCTGGTGCGCAAAATATATGGATGGAATTTCTATATTTTCTTGTTGTATATAGCTCCAAACATCGAGTTCTGTCCAATTGCTTATTGGAAAAACCCGCACATTCTGACCCATTTCTATTTGCCCATTAAGCATATCGAAGAGTTCAGGTCTTTGATTTTTTTCATCCCATTGACCAAAATCGTCTCGAACTGAAAAAATACGTTCTTTGGCTCTCGCTTTTTCTTCGTCTCTGCGGGCACCACCAATACATGCATCAAACTTAAATTCCTCAATGGCATCTAAGAGGGTGGTAGTTTGTAAAATATTTCTACTGGCATATTTCCCGGATTCCTCTACAACCTTTCCCTGATCAATGGAATCCTGTACATTCCGAACGATGAGTTCAACACCCAATTCTTTAACCAATTTATCCCTAAAAGCAATAGTCTCAGGAAAATTATGCCCCGTATCTATGTGCATAAAGGGAAAAGGAATTTTCGCCGGGTAAAAGGCTTTCTGTGCCAACCTTACTAAGGTAATGGAGTCCTTACCACCGGAAAATAACAATACCGGTTTTTCAAATTGAGCCACTACTTCTCTCAGAATGTAAATAGCCTCGCTTTCTAAAGCATTTGTTTCAAGCACTGAAGTATTAGCAGTTCTTGTTTTTGTTTCCGATTCTAATGTATCTATGTTCAAGCTCATATTACTTTAAAGTAGGGTTTCCCCTATTATGCTATACGCTTATTATGTATGTAACCCACACTCTCTGTTCTCCAGTGCTTTTGTAGGGTCGAAATATTTATGTTCATTAGGGAGACCATTTTTAATCAAATAGGCATCTAACTCGGCATCACTCCAATGATAAAACGGACTAACTTTTAAAACTCCATCCTTGCTTAAACTTAAAATATCCAAGGTATCTCTTAGCGCGGTTTGACCTTTTCTCAGGTTTGTAAACCAAACATCAGGTTTATGTTCTTCCATTGCTCTTCTAAATGGTTCTAATTTAACCTGATCTGTAAATTCAGCATGTCTCGGATCTTCGATTCCGGGAATGCCCATTAAGGCATCCCTGTGGGCGGCAGTTTGTTTGGGCACATACAAATGGACGTTCAATCCCAATCTGACAATTAAATCTTCGGCATGTTTATATGTATTTGGGGTATTATAGCCTGTATCACACCAGATTACGGGAATATCTTTCTTACTACCCACAACCGCATGAAGGATTGCCGCTTCGTAGGGTCGGAAATTAGTGGTGACCACAGGGTTCTTTGCTTGGTCCACCGCCCAAGAAATAATTTCCTCAGGAGAAATGCCTTTGAACTGTATATTGAGTCGGTTAACTTCGTTTTGAGTAATTCCCATTTCTTATATTCCTTTTCTATACTATAATCTATATTTCTAATACCCTATAGATTTAATAGGAAATACAAAAATAAAACATTTTCCGCAAAAGAGAACTTAAAATCGAAAGAATCTTTTTTTACTCCTCTAATTTTAATTTTTAACGACAAAAAAAGCTACAGACTGAATTTTTAATAGAAAACAAGATGCTTTTTTTAAGATTTAGGAATTAAATCTGCCAACGTATTCTTTTTATATACTTCAAGAGTACTATCTCTTACTTGTATCATTAACTTATGTACAGAACAAGTGACCTCCTCTGGGCAATCGTCACACTTTTCGTAAAAATTTAGGCTCACACAAGAAATCATCGCTATTGGGCCCTCTAACACACGCATTACAGTCATAATAGGTATATCAGATGCGTCTTTAATAAGATAGTAACCACCCCCCTTTCCCTTTTTGGAGCCTAAAAAACCTGTTTTTCGCAAAGTAAGCAGAATGCTCTCTAAAAATTTTTGGGAAATATTTTCATGCTCAGCAATTTCTATAATTTGGACAGGCTTCTTGTCTTTTTGGGAAGCCAAATAGGTAAGGGCTTTTAATCCGTATTTCGTCTTTTTTGAAAGCATGCTACTAATATAGGGAA
>CAYTDS010000003.1:22583-28842 GCA_964436555.1 uncultured Flavobacteriaceae bacterium
AGGGCTTTTAATCCGTATTTCGTCTTTTTTGAAAGCATGCTACTAATATAGGGAAAATTGAGTTTTAACAATAAATATTCAATTTCATATAAAACGTACTACCCCAACGCCTGTTTAATATCAGCAATGATATCATCAATATGCTCCAAACCCAAGGAAACCCGAACCATGCCATCTGTAATCCCCACCAAAATTCTTTCTTCAGAGGATAACTTACTGTGTGTGGTGGATGCCGGATGGGTGACAATACTTCTGGAATCACCCAAATTAGCCGATAGAGACAAGAGTCTTATGGCATCGAAAAACCGTTGCCCTTCGGAAATACCACCTTTCACCTCAAAGGCCACTACACAACCCCCCGCTTTCATTTGCTTTTTGGCAATTTCGTATTTGGGGTGAGATTTCAAAAAAGGGTATTTTACCCAATTTATTTTGGGGTGACTTTCTAAATATTCGGCTAGTTTTAAAGCATTCTCGCAATGGCGATCTACCCGCACAGCTAGCGTTTCCATACTCTTGGATAAAATCCACGCATTAAAGGCTGACAAGGTTGGACCTGTAATACGGGCAAAGCGGTAAATCTTATCGATAAGTTCGCTGTTCCCCACAGTAATGCCTGCTAAAACCCGCCCCTGACCATCCATTAATTTGGTACCGGAATGAATAACCAAATCGGTTCCAAATTTAATAGGTTGTTGTAAATAAGGTGTTGCAAAGCAATTGTCAATAATCAAAAGTAGCTTGTGTTTTTTGGCGATATCCCCCAAAGCTTCCAGATCCAAAACGTCTACCCCGGGATTGGTAGGGGTTTCGGCATAAATGATTTTCGTTTTTGGTGTAATTAAGCTTTCTATAGTATCCAATTCATCTATCCCAAAATAACTGGTTTGAATCTGCCACTTTGGAAAGAATTGGGTAAACAGGGTATGTGTTGAACCGAAAATACTTCGAGACGAAACAATATGGTCACCACTTTCAAGCAATGCTGCAAAAGTTGAAAACACCGCGGCCATGCCAGAGGCAAACGCAAAACCAGCCTCAGCACCCTCCATTTGACATACCTTTTCTATAAATTCAGAGGAGTTGGGGTTGGAATATCTTGAATACACATTCCTATCCTTCTCCTCTGCAAATGAAGCCCGCATATCCTCCGCATCCTCGAAAACAAAACTCGAGGTGAGGTATAGCGGAACAGAATGTTCCATAAAATTAGTGCGTTCCGTTTGAGTGCGGATTGCTTCTGTCTCAAATTGATATCGTTCTTTCATACTTATCCTTTTTCTGCTATTCGTAAAATATCTCCAAAAACCCCTCTTGCCGTTACGGCAGCTCCCGCACCTGCGCCTTGTATCACTAGCGGATTATCTCCATAGGACTCCGTATAAATTTCGATAATAGAATCAGATCCTTTTACTTGTCCTAAAGCACTTTCTTTAGGAACTGAAACCAATTTCACATCCAAATTACCTTTTTCCTTTTGTAAATCACCCGACAAATCTCCTATATATCGCAGCACATGGCCGGGTTTCTGTTCTGCTTTTATAGCGTTCATAGCCGCATCCAAGATATCCAAATCCTTCAAAAAAGAAGTAACCGTGCCTTTCTGTAAAGCATCCGGAATAAGGTTGGTTATTTGAATATCAGAAAATTCGTTCCTCAAATCCAATTCTCTAGCCAAAATCAAAAGCTTTCTACCCACATCGTTTCCCGAAAGATCTTCTCTTGGATCGGGTTCGGTAAACCCTTTTTCCATCGCCGTCCTTAAAATAGATGAAAACGGAGCATCAACCTCAGAAAAGGTATTGAAAATATAACTTAAAGAACCTGAGAAAACACCTCTTATTCGTGTAATGTTTTCCCCGGACAAATGCAATAATTTAATAGTATCTATTAAAGGTAAGCCTGCTCCAACATTGGTCTCGTACAAATATTGCTTCTGATGTTTTATCAATTCTTGCCGTAAAAGTTGATAATAATTGAATCCAAGGGTGTTCGCAATTTTGTTGGATGATACTAGGTCGAATCCATTTTCAACAAAACTAAAATAATGGGCCACAAAATCCTCACTTGCCGTATTGTCTACCGCAATTAAATTTTCAAGATGGTTGTCGCGTGCAAAATCAAAAACATCCTTAATAGAATATGCTATCCCATTGTCCTCCAAGTTAGATTTCCAATTTTTTAAGCTTCCCTTTTTATTAAATAATATCTTTTTAGAATTTGCGACTGCAAAAACATGAAGATTAATTCCTTTTCTTTCTTCAATGGTTTTCGCTGATTTTAAAATTTGATCAACCAAAGTTCCGCCTACATTTCCATGACCAAAAATTGCCAAATTCATCTTTTTGCTGATTCCAAAAATTTGTCCATGCATTACATTCAATGCCTTGTTCAAATTTGCCTTTTTCACTACCAAACTTACATTTTTTCCGGAAACTGTATTATTGAATAGTAATGGCACAATCTGGTTCTTTATCAAAGCATTGTACGGTTTGTGAAAAGTGCTTAAATCTTGACCAACTATGGAGATAACGGAAACATCGTCTGCCACGGTAATCCGGTTCATGTCTTTAGAATGAAAGTCGTTTTCAAATTCTTCATCCAAAACCGTTTTGGCTAAATGGGCCTTATCGGAAGCCACCACCAATCCGATACCTCTTTCAGAAGATCCTTGGGATATAATACTGACACTTATTTTATTGACTCCCAAGGTTTTAAATATACGCGCATCCACCCCGATTTTCCCCAACAAACCCCTTCCTTCCAAATTAATAAGAGCCACATTTTCTATAACAGACAAGGATTTTATCCCTTCCTTACTTGTTTTAGCACTAATAAGGGTTCCCTCATTATCGCCATTAAAAGTATTTAAAATACGTAAAGGAATATTTTTCTCTATTAGGGGTATAATCGTTTTGGCATGTAATATGGTTGCTCCAAAATTAGCCAATTCATTGGCTTCCCCGTACGACAATTCGGCAATGCGCTTAGCATCCGGCACCAAGTCAGGATTAGCCGTAAATATACCATCCACATGCGTATAATTTTGCAATTCCTCCGCATTCAAGTAGTTTGCTAAAAGAGCAGCCGTATAATTGCTGCCATTTCTACCTAAGGTAGTGGTTTCATTGTCCATATTAGAAGCAATAAAACCGGTTATGATAGGCACACTGTCTTCCGGCAATTTAGAAAATTCGCGAATGACATTTTCCTTGGAAAGTAGCTCCATAACATTGGCATCACCAAAAGATTTATCAGTTTTAATCAATTCTCTCGCATCGATTAAATGTGGTTTAATTCCTTTTTCAATCAAAAGTTGATTCACCACTTTGGCCGAAATCAGTTCACCATAGGACAAAACCTCATCTTTAATTTTGGAGCTGTAATCTCCTAACAAAGCTACCCCTTCAAACAATCTTGTGAGTTCTGCAAATTCCATAACCAAATCGACTTTGGTAAAGGTATGCTGTTGGTACGTTTTAAATGCCTCAAAATCCTTTATAAACTCTTTTCCTTTGGCAGCCTTTTTAAGAATAGCCTCTAATTGATCTGTCGCCTTTTCCCTTGCAGAAAGTACTACGGCAATATGCTCTCCATTACGCACTTTTGAAGATATAATTTCGAGTACTCGGTCTATTCCTTCTCCATTTGCTAGGGATTTGCCTCCAAATTTTAATACTTTAAATTTTTTAGCCTTTCCATTTCTATCAAATACTCCTTTAAGCAATTGTTCCATTTGCTCAAATTCTATAAGAAAGGCATCATGACCATGCAGCGACTGAATTTCACCATAAGTAACATTACTATTTGCCTGTGCCAACTGTTTAAAAGTATCTTTGTTCTCTTTGGCCGTAAAAAATAAATCTGAATCAACTCCAATAATGTGAATATTGGTTGCACTATTTTGAAGGTTGATGAAGGTCTCCTCACCACTGCGCATTACATCTATGGTTTTCAGCAATTGGTTCATCAATTTATAAGCTGAAAGCTGAAAGCGTTCCTGTAATTTTTTTCCGTGGTGTGTGAGCCAACTCTCAACATTAAAGACATGAAGCTCCTCATTAGTGCTCCTCTTAAAACGCTCTTTAAAGGATTCCGGTGTGCGATAGCAAAGCATAGCATGCATCCGGGCGTCGTGTACGGGCTGTTTGGAGTTTACCAAAAATTGTTCTTGTATTTGGCAATTGGCAATCAACCAATCTGTGGATTTCCAATCCGATGCAACCGGTATTAAGTGTTCTGTAAGTTCCGGATGAAGCGCCGCCATTTCCCAAGCAATACCACCCCCCAAAGAACCTCCGATCAAGGCATACAGTCGTTTGATATTTAAGGACTCTAATCCCAATAAAAAAAGTCTGGCAATATCTTGAGCCACAAAATCTTTATAATTATCAATTACAAAACCATCGAAGCCATTCCCCGGAATATTGAACGCAAGTACCGTATATTTGGTGGTGTCAATACACTTGTCATCCCCAATTAGGGAAGACCACCATCCGTCTTTGCCGGCAACATTGGAATTACCGGTTAACGCATGGTTGACCAATACAATGGGTGCTGAATGCAATTTAGGCCCAAACAATTGATAGGACAAGGAAATATCCTGAGAAGTTCCTTTAAGGTTGGTATACTTATCTATTTTAATATGATGCAGCATAGTTACAAATCGAATTCTTTATGGTTAAATGAAACCAAAAAGCAGTTTTACAAAAAATGATAGTTTAGATGCCAGTAAAAGCCTGTTCCAAATCGGATTTTAAATCTTCTAAATCCTCCAAGCCTACTGACAAGCGAATCAGATCTTGGGTGACACCGGTCGAAGCTTGTTCCGCCTCATTCAATTGCTGATGCGTTGTACTGGAAGGATGAATTATTAAGGATTTGGTATCTCCAATATTAGCCAACAGGGAAAATAATTGGGTTGCATCTACTACTTTCTTGGCAGCTTCATAGCCGCCTTTTACCCCAAAGGTTATTAACCCGCTTTGCCCTTTGGGCAGGTATTCCTTTGCTAATTTGTAAAAAGGACTGGTTTCAAGTCCCGGGTAATTCACCCATGTTACCTCTTTTCTACTTTGCAGCCATTTGGCCAGGTTTAAAGCATTTTCACTATGTTGTTTTATACGGATAGTTAGAGTTTCCAAACCTTGAATTATTTGAAAAGCATTAAAAGGGCTTAAAGCTGCCCCATGATCCCTTAATCCTTCGATTCTTACTTTGGCAATAAATGCCGCAGGTCCCAAAGCTTCGTGGTACACCAATCCGTGATACCCGGCAGAGGGTTCTGTAAATTCCGGAAACTTACCGCTGCTATAGTCAAATGTTCCTGCATCGATAATTGCTCCTCCCAGTGCTGTACCATTACCATTTATATATTTTGTAAGGGAATGAATTACAATATTGGCCCCATATTCAATAGGGTTTAGTAATGCCGGGGTAGCCACGGTATTATCTACAATAAAGGGTATTCTAGCTTCTTTTGTTATTCTGGAAATAGCTTTTAAGTCTAATACATCCAATTTAGGATTCCCCAGAGATTCCACGAAAATGGTCCTTGTATTTTCTTTTATTGCTTTTTTAAAATTTGAAGGGTCAGAAGGATCCACAAAAGTGGTTGTAATGCCTAAACGAGGAAGGGTAACACTCAATAAATTATAGGTTCCCCCATACAAACTATTCGATGCAACAATGTGATCACCGGCTTTAAGCAGTACTAAAAGGGCTGTTGATATGGCAGCTGTTCCCGAAGCCGTAACCACTGCAGCAATTCCGCCTTCCAGTGCAGCCAATCGTTGTTCCAGAATATCGTTGGTAGGATTGTTTAATCTTGTGTAAATAAAGCCCGTCTCCGCCAAGGCAAAGAGATTTGCTGCGTGATCCGAATTGCGAAATACATAGGCAGTGTTCTGATAAATAGGAACCGCTCGTGTACCACCGTGCAATGTGGTGTCATGACCTGCATGTAGTGCATTTGTTGAAATTTTTTTTGTACTCATGATTTTTTGTTTTTTAAATTATTGGTTTATAAAATAAAAAAGCCAAAACCCTTAATGCCGACATTGCAATCAGGTAAAATCAAAAAAGTTATAAGAAGGAGACAATTACTTAAAGTAATCCGTTTCGTTATCTATTTCGCCATAAGCGAATAGAATTTAGCACCTTCTTTATAAAGCGGATATAAAGGGTTGCTAAGGTTTCAAAGGGTCTATTCCCTCCACCTTTCTTGATAACTATTCAATATGTGTTTTGAACTTTTACT
>CAYTDS010000004.1:0-27106 GCA_964436555.1 uncultured Flavobacteriaceae bacterium
TTTTTAAAAAGTGACAGGAACTTCAGTAAAATCATTAAAAAATAAATGAAAAAACAGCTTCTACTTATTAACCTCTATGCCATCTGTAGCTATGGTCAACAAACAAATACACTCCCCCGAATCGCCATCGCAGGTTTGGGAATAGAGTCCAGTACGTTTTCTCCCGCGCTAACTCATGAAGAAGCTTTCCATGCCAAAACCGGAGATGCTGTTTTTAGTCTTTATCCTTTTTTAGCTGCGGATTCTTTGAATAGGAGCAGGGCCCAGTGGATTCCGACCTTAAAAGGGCATGCCCTGCCGGGTGGAATTGTAACCAGAGAAGCTTACGAATCCTTGGTAAGTCAAACCTTGGAACTACTAAAGACAAATCTTCCCTACGATGGACTTTTCTTTGACATACATGGGGCGATGAGTGTGGTTGGCCTCGATGATCCCGAAGGTGATTTTATTATCCGAGTGCGGGAAGTGGTAGGAAAAAAAACGTTGATTTCAACCTCCATGGACTTGCATGGCAATGTGTCCAGAAGATTGGCACAGCACACGGATTTAATCACCTGCTACAGAATGGCGCCTCATGAGGATGCCATGCAGTCTAAAAAACGGGCAGTAGATAATTTGTTGGAAAGACTGGAAACAGGTAAAGGAAAACCGACTTATAAAGCATGGATTCCCATACCTATTTTATTACCGGGAGAAAAAACCAGCACTCGAATAGAGCCCGGAAAAAGTTTATATGCCAAAGTGGCTCCAACTACAAAAGAAGATGGTATTATAGATGCAGCGATTTGGATTGGTTATGCCTGGGCTGATGAACCCCGAAATCATGCTGTGGTAATGGTTACGGGAGACGATAAAGAAAAAGTGACAAATGCAGCAGAAATGCTCGCCCATAGTTTTTGGGCAGTACGTTCGGAATTTGTTTTTGTAGCGCCAACAGCATCACTTCAGGAAAGTCTGGATAAGGCCATTGCGAGCAAAGTATATCCATATATGATTAGTGATATGGGCGATAATCCCACCGCTGGGGGTGCGGGTGATGTCACTTGGACCCTTAAAGAAATTTTAGCACGTCCGGAATTTAAAGAAGCGCACGGACCTTCTCTTATCTATGCTTCTCTCCCCGGGCCGGAATTCGTAGCAAAGGCAGTTGAAGTCGGTATTGGTGGTAAGGTCAGCGCACTAGCCGGAGCCGCTGTTGACAATCGTTTTGCGCCACCGATACATCTTTCCGGAACCATTGAAGCTATTGTACATGGCGATGAGCATGCCGAAGCCGAGGTGGTCGTAAAAATAGGAAGTGTATCCGTTATAGTTACCAAAAAACGAAAACCCTATCATAAGGAAAGTGACTTTAACAGACTGGGACTAGATCCAAGAAAGTCGGATATCGTGGTAGTGAAAATCGGCTATTTGGTACCGGAACTATACAATATGCGTGCCGATTGGATTATGGCATTGACTCCGGGAGGCGTAGATCAGGATTTAGAACGATTGGATTATAAACGCATTAATCGCCCTATGTTTCCTTTGGATACAGCTATGAAGCAACCCAATCTCACAGCACAACTTATTCCGTTGTCTGATGAGGAATAGACTAATTTTATAATAAACGACTACTTCAATGAAATCAGTTCTCTTTTACTCTTTATATTTCTTTGCACTCACA
Organism: uncultured Flavobacteriaceae bacterium; assembly: GCA_964436555.1. Taxonomy (GTDB): domain Bacteria; phylum Bacteroidota; class Bacteroidia; order Flavobacteriales; family Flavobacteriaceae; genus Aurantibrevibacter. The sequence goes on from CAYTDS010000004.1 coordinate 1,667, forward strand.
TCCGTGTTAGCGCAAAAACCCCAAATAGGTATCGCAGATTACGTTAAAAATGACAGTATTATATCCGATATTGGTTTTGATTGTATGCTGGAATCGGTGGCGCGACTCATATCCCCAGTAACGGTGTCTGATGTGGAGTTTGAAAAGAATAAGCTGTTGTTCGAACAAATGAAAACACCCATTTACGCTTTTAACATTTTTATCCCGGGAGAGCTTAAAGTGGTAGGTCCCAATGTAGATGAAGCTGCTGTGCTAAGTTATGTTGAAAAAGTAATGCAGCGTTTGAGTCAAACTAAAACCCGGGTAATTGTTTGGGGTAGCGGCGGCTCACGGAGCTTGCCGGAAGGTTGGGACAAAAAAGAGGCCTTTAAGCAAATTATTACTATGGGAAAGAAAATTGCTGCCTTGGGTCAGAAATATAACATTACTGTGTCCATGGAAAGTTTAAATACTTCAGAATGCAATTTTATAACTTCAGTAAAAGAGGCACTTTATGTAGTAAAGAAAGTAAACCACCCTAACCTTAGACTTACCATAGATATTTATCACATGCTGAAAGACAATGAAGACCCGAAAATTATCTACAAGACTAAAAATTATCTTTTCCATGTAGAAATCGCAGAAAGAGAAGGTCGCACTGCTCCCGGTGTAGCCGGAACTGATTTTAAACCTTATCTTTTGCCCATGGCGAAGAACGGATATACCAATAAAATCATTATTGAAGCGTATTATGATGACTTATCAGCGATTGGCAAAATGACGAAAGCCTACCTCCAAAACCAGTTGGATGAAGTATATAAGTAGTTCAAGTACTTGTTTACTAAAAGGCTTTATTTCTTACCTTTAAAGAAGAACATTATTATTTTCAATTTAGAATTCGTTTATATGAACCACCTATATGCATTTGCCTGGTATGTTTTTTTATTTGTTTCGCCAATGGCCAGAAGTCAAGATGAACCTTTAAAAGTAGGGGTAGTTGGTTTAACACATTCCCATGTGCATTGGATTTTGGGAAGGGAAGATTATGATGATATTCGAATAGTTGGCATTGTGGAACCAAATCTGGCTTTGGCACAACGTTATGCTACACAACATGGTTTTGACATGGCATTGGTTTACCAAACAATGGAAGAAATGATTACGGCTACTCAGCCCGAAGCGGTAACCGCTTTTGGTACCATTTACGAACATCTTGAGGTGGTAGAAATGTGTGCTCCCAAGGGAATTCACGTCATGGTAGAAAAGCCTTTGGCAGTTAGTTTGGACCATGCCCAAAGAATGGAGGCACTTGCAAAAAAACACAACATTCATTTACTTACCAATTATGAAACCACCTGGTATCCTACCAACCACAAAGCATACGAATTACTGAAAAATGGCACCATTGGCGATTTACGCAAAGTCGTTGTTCGCGATGGTCATCGGGGTCCGCTTAAAATTGGTGTGAACAACGAATTTTTAGATTGGCTCACCGATCCGCTACAAAATGGAGGGGGTGCCTTAATGGATTTTGGATGCTACGGCGTAAACCTAATGACTTGGTTACAAGAGGGAAAAAGACCGGTATCTGTAACGGCAGTAACCCAACAATTGCAAGCCGAAAATAATCCTAAGGTAGATGATGAGGCCACCATAATATTAACCTACGATAATAGCACAGCTTTAGTTCAAGCTTCATGGAACTGGCCCATAGGTCGGAAAGACATGGAAATTTATGGACTTACCGGAGCCATTTACGCTGATAATAGAACAAAGCTGCGTGTGCGTATCGCTGAGGGCTATGATGGTTTTAAAGAAGAGGCTTTTGATTTGGAAGAACGGGAAATGCCGTTAGACGATCCCTTTGCGCTATTAGAAGCAGTAGTTCGAAACAAAGTTATCTTGCGACCATACGACTTGTCTTCTCTGGAAAACAACATGCTGGTGATGGAAATTCTTGAAGCGGCAAACCAAAGTGCCAAAACCAAACAAACCATAATCCTGACAGAATAATGATGTAAACACAAAAGTGATGAACGTGCGCAACGCTATACTTGGCTTTTTGCTTTTGCTGTCCGTTTGGTTGGAAGCTCAGGATTTGGTGCCTCCTATTCATAACTACAAGGTATTCGATTATAATGCCGCCAGTCAGAACTGGGGGTTAGCGACCGATGATGACGGTGGTTTGTTTGTGGCCAATAACAAAGGTTTATTGCATTTCAACGGAGAACAATGGCGCTTGTACAAATTACCGAATAATACCATCATTCGCTCCGTGGCCTATGTAAAAGGTAGAATATACACAGGATCTTATGAAGAATTTGGCTATTGGACTATGAATAACTTTGGGCTGTTGGAATATACTTCCCTTACCCACTTGATGGATGGAAATGTCTTTACTAGCGAAGAGTTTTGGGAAATTATACCGTATAAAGAAAAGATTGTTTTCAGGTCATTTTTCAAAATTTATATCTATGAGAATGATGAGATAACAATGGTTCAACCGGAATCCATTGTTATGGACCTAGAGGTGTTTCAGGATAAATTGGTGGTAGCAGGAGATACCAAAGGCTTGTTTTGGTTAATGGAAAATAAGCTTGTTCCCTGGAAGAATCAGGAATTCTTAAATGACAAGATTATAGTGGATTTGGAAGTGCTTAACGGCAACTTGATTGTGGGTACAAAATTAGAAGGGTGCTTCATATTAAATAATGGGGTATATACCCCTTTGGATGAAAACATCAATCAGGAACTGAGGTTGCATCAGTTAAATAAAATCACTTATCTAAGTACAGGAAAAATAGCGTTTGGTACAATCAAAAATGGGATCTACTTATATGATATAAAGCGAAAATCAATTGAAAGGTTAAACCGGGAAACAGGACTACAAAACAATACCGTCTTATCCATGCTGCAATTTAATGATGATTTGTGGATTGGATTGGACAACGGTATAGACCGGGTACAACTCAATTCTCCCATTACGTATTATACTGATTTTTCAGGGGTATTGGGAACTGTTTATGATATGACCACGTATAATGATCAGTTATATATGGGGAGCAATACCGGGGTGTATACCTTTGTGGAAGACAAGCTTCAATTTTTGGAAGGTTCACAGGGACATGTATGGGATTTAGAGGTATTAGATGGTGATTTACTGGTGGGCCACAATACGGGAACATTTAAAGTAGCTAATGATAATTTGGAAAAATTAACCAGTTATGCAGGAGGATATCAGTTTACCAGAATTCCCGGTGAAAAAACCACCTTTTTGCAAGGTACCTATAATGGAATTGCCAAGTATCAAAAGGAAATGAATGGGAATTGGGCAGTTACGCGTATTTCGGGATTGGATTTTCCTGTCAAACAGTTCTGCTTTGAAGATAACAACACCATGTGGGTAGCTCATCCTTACAAAGGGCTATACAGAGTAAAGATTAACGCAACCCATGATACCATTTTAGATAGCAAGGAGTTCAGTACGAAGGAAATCCCAAATAATTACAACATTAAACTGTATAACATAAAAAATCAAATCATTTTACAAAGTGAAGGACTTTGGTATCGGTACGATCCCATTGCAGATAAAATTGATTTATTTAGTGAATTCAGTGCCTTTAAAAATAAAGAACTCGTAAACCATGATAATGAGCATTTCTGGTTTATTGATAATGAAAACACCAAAGAGTTAATATATACTGATCTCAAACGGGATAGTTTGGTAATATTACTTGAAACCCAAATGCGGAGGCGACTGTTACCGGAGGCAGAGAATATGTTAAAGGTCAATGATTCCATATATTACTACACATTAGGTGATGGTTTCGCTAAAATCAATTTTGTACAACTTACCCGAAGCATAAGGAAGTATAGCCTGCCTAAACCTAAATTGGCCTATTTTAGGGATGAAGCATTGCTGTACTCACTAGATGGGAGTGAACCTTTCAAAATAACATATAAAAAATCCAGAGATATTACCATGCAGTTTGCGACTCCCGGGCTAGCCCAGCCCAAATATTTTTATCAACTTTCAGGGCCCAAAATGCAGCAGTTTTACTTGGATAGGGGAACGGTTAATTTTCAAAATTTGCCCTACGGCGATTATGTACTTGAGGTATCTACCGTTGGCATGGGGAATAAAAGCTCTCTTCCTTTAATAATTGAGTTTGAAATTAATCCGCCTTGGTATTGGTCGGTTACCGGTAAAATAGGGTATTTTCTAATACTGCTGGGAATAGTTTTTGGTATCAGAAAGTACAATAGATCCAAATTGCACCGAAAACAAAACGAGCTAAAACAACGCATGTTAAAACAACAGGAAGAGCAATTATTAGCATTGGAAAAGGAAAAAATGGCCAAAGAGGTGAGGTCGAAGCAAAAAGAATTGACCAGTACTGCTATGAATGTAGCCAAAAAGAATCAGTTGATATTGGAATTAAAAAGTATGCTCTTGCTTAACAAAGACAAGTTTACCAATCACCAACCCTATAAATCATTTATAAAGAAATTGGACCATTCTATTAATGATGATGAGGACTGGAGAAGTTTTGAAATCAACTTTAAAGAATTGCATGAGGACTTTTTCGAAATCCTTTTGGACAAATACAAGGGTCTCACTCCAAAGGACCTAAAATTGTGCGCCTACTTAAAAATGAATTTGTCGTCTAAGGAAATTGCACCCTTAATGGGTATTACTACAAGAGGCGTAGAGATCCATCGCTATCGATTGAGAAAGAAGCTTCAAATTGACGGCGCAGAGAATATATCAAATTTCCTTATCACCCTTAAATAAAAGGTGCTCATCCTATAAATTAGGTAAAACCCTCGTTAGCAAACTACATCATTTATACATCATAGTGTTAAAATTTTAAGTAAAACCTCTAATTGCGCTACTGCAATTGCCCTGTTTATCGCTTCTTGAGAAGAATGTTTTTATGATGTAGTTTTTATGTACCCCTACAACCAAGAAGAACTACCCTATTTTGATAATTTAGCATTAATCTAACTCAATTTTTGAATAATTATGAAAATAGAAAACAAATTATTATTAATCTGTTTTTTGCTCTTTCAATTGGCTGTTCATGCTCAGGACAATATATCGGTTGTAGGAATCATTACAGATGTTAATGGTGAGCCCTTACCCGGCGCAAGTGTTTTGGTAAAGGGGACTACTACAGGGACTCAAACAGACTTTGATGGTAACTATATACTTAGTGAGGTTCCCTCGGACGGAACATTGGTAATAAGTTATATTGGTTTTACCACACAAGAAGTACCAATTGATGGCAGAGCGACCATAAATAGTGTACTTCAGGAAGATGCTCAGGCTTTAGATGAAGTAGTCGTAATAGGCTATGGAGAAATTAGGTCTAAAGATTTGACTTCCGCTATCACGACTATCAAAGCGGAAGAACTGGTAATAAACCCTACCGGACAAGCCATGCAGGCATTACAGGGTAGAGTGGCGGGTTTGCAGATTGTTAACAGTGGTGGACCTGGACAGGCCCCTACAGTTAGAGTACGTGGGGTGGGATCGTACACAGATGGTGCCTCCGGACCTTTGTATGTGGTAGACGGCGCCTTTTTTGATGATATCACTTTTCTTAACCCTTCTGATATTGCAACTGTATCTGTATTAAAAGATGCCTCAGCGGCGGCTATATATGGGGTTCGGGCAGCAAATGGAGTGGTTCTTATAGAAACTAAATCCGGTGCTTACAACAGAAAGGCAGAAATAACATATGATGGCTACACGGGGTACCAGGTGGCTCAGAACGTATTAAAAGTTGCCAATGCAGAGCAATTTACTACCATTGCATTGGAATCCGGCTCAGCACCAGATGCTTCTTTTATTCAAAATGCCATGCAACGGTATGGTAGAAGTCGTGTTAATCCCAACATCCCAAATGTTAATACAGATTGGTATAATGAAATCATGAGACCGGCAACCATTCAAAACCACAGTATTGGGGTTACAGGGGGTAGCGATAACGCTACTTATGCCATTGGTGGTAACTTTTTTGCGCAACAGGGCTTATTGAAAATGGAAAATGAGTATCAACGATTTAACCTAAGAAGCAAAATTGATTTTAAGGTCAATGATTGGCTAACAGTTGGAGGAAATGCCGTAATGAGCAATTCTGTTCGTTATGATGCTGAAAATTCGGCTTGGCGATTAGCGTATTTTGCAGTGCCGATTCTTCCCGTTTTCGATGAGCAAAACGTGAACGCTACTCCGGTAAGGTATGCCAATGCCCAAACGTTGGGATATAGAGGTGGGCAAAACCCTTTTCCTACAATGGATTTTAGTAATGATCGCTCGAAAATCAGAAATGTACTTACTAATTTTTATGCACAATTTCAACTTATTCCAAGCAAGTTAATCTTTAAAACGGCTTATAATCATAATTTTCAAACAGAGGAGCGAAGAGAAATCCGATTGCCTTACTTTATAGGCAATGATTTTCAAAGGGTTGATGCCTCTATCCTTAAAAGAAACATTACAATATCCAATCAGATTTGGGATAATACCTTAACGTTTACTGAGTCCTACGGAAAGCACAATTTTACGCTTCTAGGGGGTTCTTCCTTCCGAAATGAGTCTTTTGAATTGCTTCAGGCAAGAGGGCTTAATTTTCCTTTGGGAGGCGAAGAAGCCTATTTTCTGGAGCAGGCACAGACTATAGTTCAGGAAGATGTGAGGGATGACGGTAGAAAGGAATATGGCCTGTCTTTCTTTGGGCGTTTGGCTTATAACTACGATGACCGGTATTTGTTATATGCTACCTATCGGGCGGATGGAACGAATAAATATCAGGAAAAATGGGGCTATTTTCCCACGGTTGGAGCAGGTTGGGTACTTTCAGAAGAATCGTTCATGGAAAACAACGGGATTTTCGATTTTCTAAAATTCAGAGGTAGTTGGGGTAAGCTGGGGAATGATAAAGTGCCTTCCAGTGAAGGATCCATTACTTCCAGTGTGGTAACCACAGCATTAGGGGATGTTTTATTTAGTGGGGTAAACACCAGTAGCGACTTTACTGCCTTGAGGTGGGAAGTTACCGAAGAAATTAATGGCGGTATTTCAGCAAGGATGTTCCAAAGTAACTTATCGATTGAGGCAGATTATTATGTGAGGGATACAAGAGACGCCGTTATTCCGGTTTTACGACCACTAATTCCCGGAAGTACAAGACAAAATATTGGAGAGATACGAAATGAAGGTTTTGAAATTGCCCTTAATTGGAGCAAACGGGTTTCGGATGATTTTAGTTACCAGCTTGGAGGAAATTTTGCAACTTTAAAAAACACGGTTCAGGATTTGGGCGGCCAACCATTTCTGGATGCCGGTACGGCAGAATTCAGACAACGGTCTATTGTAGATGAGCCCTTATTTGCATTTTACGGGCGAGAGGTTATTGGCGTTTACCAAAATGATGCAGAGATTCAGGCAGATCCTGTTGCGGTTGCTAATAATTTGGTTCCCGGGGATTTAAAATTTAGAGACATAAACGGGGATGGAAACATTACCGATGATGATAGAACGGTTTTGGGCTCTTTTCTCCCTTCTTATTCTTTTGGGGTTAATTTGGGTTTTGAATACAAAGGATTTGATTTTACCGCCAGTGGATTAGGTCAGGGTGGAAATAAGATATTGAATCGTAAACGAGGGGAGATTATTTTCACAAATGATACCAATATAGACAGGGACTTTGCCATTAATCGCTGGCACGGAGAAGGGACTTCAAATAGCTATCCTTCTGCTGCCGGCATTCGAAAGGGATGGAATCAACGTTTAAGCGATTTCTTCGTGGAAGATGGAGACTTCTTTAGAATTCAAAATTTAACCTTGGGATATACAATAAACAAAGGTGGAGAACGAAAAGGAATTCCGCAGACCAGAATTTATATAACTGCGGAAAAACCTTTGACGGTTTTTAATTATAACGGATTTAACCCGGAAGTACCAGATGGTGTAGATAATCAGACCTATCCTGTGCCCGCAGTCTACACTATGGGAGTGAATATAAAAATTTAAAAAAAAACAGCTATGCAACTTTTAAAGAAAATCAAATCAATAGCCCTATTAACCCTCTTTGGATTGGGTATTTGGGGATGTACAGACAAATTGGATGAGCCGGAATTGAACAATAATTTTGCAGAAGGTACAGACTTCAACAAAACTGAAGATATGAAGCTCTCTCTTATCGGGGTCTACGCAGCATTTCAAGATCGGGGTTGGGAACAGCCTTTGCTCATATCGGTTAGAGGAGATGATGTAAATTCCGGCGGGTTGGGAGACCAACCTGAGTATGGTGACACAGATCGTTTTATTTACAATAAGGATTATTGGATGTATAATTCCCTTTGGCAGAATATGTATGTAGACATTATTACGGCACATACTGCCATGGAACAAATTGCCAGATATCAGGAGTTGGCCAATGAATCGGGTGTGGCTCTTGGAAATCAATACATAGCAGAGGCCAAAGTGCTAAGAGCTATTATTCTGTTTCATATATCGCAAACTTGGGGAAGCGTCTTTATTCCTGAATCATCAGACACGGCCTTGTTGTTAGATGTTACAGAATTACCTACACAGGCAATGGTAATGCAACATATATCTGATCAAATGGACGAAGCTGCTCCTTTCCTGCCACAAGGGCGTCCTAACAACCGGACAGATATTCCAGGTGGGGTGACCATAAATACCGCATTGGCAATAAAGGCTTTGGCGAATCAAGAATTGCAAAATTATCAGGCCGTAGCAGATGCGGCAGGTCAGATTATCAATTCCGGTGCCTTTAGCCTGTATCCGGATTTCTATGAGCTTTTCAAAACCCCCGGAAAATTAAGCGATGAAATTATTTTGGATATGCAATATTCCGATTTGGGACAAGGACAAGGCGATCGCTTTGGTCATCTTCTGGACCCATATGGTCCTCAAAACTGGACTCCGGCGGTAGAGGGTGCAAGTAGTGGATGGGGCTTTTTTGAACCAAGCATAAAGTTTATCAAATTTATGTTAGACCGAGGAGAGACGGTAAGATTAGAAACCAGTGTACTCTTCACAAATAGAGGAATAGCTGAATTACAAACTGATCCGGCTTATGCCAGTTTACCCGGTTTTGTGTCCAATACCACCCGTGACGGGGATGTTATCAATGATTATGCGCGTGCCTTATTTGCGAGCGGAAAGCACTATTTGCCTTCCAATCAGTTGATTGAGGGAAGGACGGCATATGGAAGTAATAAAAATTACAACATCATACGCTACGCTGAGGTTTTACTGATGTATGCAGAGGCCGTCGCTCATGGGGCCAGTGCTTCTTCCATGAGTGCAGATCAGGCAGTTAATCTTGTAAGAGCCCGGGCCGGATTGGCTCCTCTAAGCGGTGTTTCTCTGGATCAAGTCATTGAAGAAAAGTATGCTGAACTGAGTATGGAATGGGGCAAACGCTATTTTGATTTAATCAGATTAAAGAGATTTAATGAATTGAGTTATGACGGCAGAACTTTTTCGGAAGATAAGACCTTCCTTCCTTATCCTCAAGCGCAAGTGGATCAGTTCCCGCTATTGGGCAATTAATTAATGATAAAACAGATGGAACTCATGAAAAACATAAATTATATCCTGACAACTGGCATTATCTTCTTATTTCTAGTTGGTTGCGATCAGGGAATCGATGGTATTACGCAAGTAGATCCGGGGGCGGATTTATCTGCACCGGTGGTAAAAATTAATTATCCAACCCCCGGAGTAAAAATAAAAGTGTTGGAAGCTGTAACTTCAATAACCATTGATTTTGAAGTGACAGACGATATTGAAGTGGCCTCTGTAGCAGTAGCGCTAAATGGGGTAAATATTGGTAATTTTTCAGATTTTAAAGACTATCGCAGAGTGTTAATAGATGATTTTGTCTATGACCAAATTACAGATGGCAGTCATGAATTAACCGTTACCGGAATAGATATAGAGGGTAAATCTACTTCTGCTTCAGTGACTTTTGAGAAAGAACCTGCCTATACACCCTTATATGCCGGGGAAATATTTTATATGCCCTTTGATGGGGATTATACTGAATTGGTAAGCATTAGTCCGGGAACAAGAGTTGGAACGCCCGGCTTCTCCGGTGAAGGTGTGGTAGGATCTAATTCTTATGATGGCGCTGCTGATTCTTATGTCACATTTCCGGCAGAAGGTCTTTTAGGAGCAGAGTTCAGTGCTGCTTTTTGGTATAAATTAGATGCTGAACCGGACAGAGCGGGTATCTTGGTTATCGGACCGCCGGATTTGGCTAATCCCGGCAATCAAAACAACCGTACCAGCGGATTCCGTTTTTTTCGGGAAAATGCAGGTGGAAACCAACGATTTAAGCTTAATGTAGGTACAGGTGCCGGCGAAAGCTGGTTTGATGGTGGTGCAGCCGCTGATGTGGCTCCGGGATCTGATTGGACACATATGGCCTTTACTATCGGGGCAACACAGGCTACTGTTTATATCAATGGAGAAATCGTAAGTCAAGGGAATTTTTCCGGAGTAGACTGGTCTAATTGTGATCTTATTTCAATTATGTCCGGTGCCCCACGGTTTACTGAATGGGGACACTTGGCAGATAGAAGCAGTATGGACGAACTTCGACTTTTTAATCGTGTGCTTTCTCAGGATGAAATTCAAGGGATTATTGCCACGGAATCGGGGTTGGCATCAGGCTATACTCCTACCTATGCCGGGGAAATGTTCTATATGCCGTTTGATGGAGACAATAAAGAACTTTTTCGAAATACCGATGCTACTGTGGTAGGTACAACGGGTTTTGCAGGAGAAAGCGTTAAAGGAGCCAATGCCTTTGCGGGTGCAACAGGTTCTTATTTAACACTACCTTCAAACGGGTTGACAACAGAGGAATTCAGTGCGACTTTTTGGTACAAGGTAAATGCAGATCCCGATAGGGCTGGAATATTAGTGATGGGTCCTGAAGATGTAGACAATGCAGGGTATCCCGGTACACAGAACTTACGAACCAGTGGTTTTCGATTCTTTAGAGAGGGTAGTGCAACAAATCAAGTGTTAAAACTAAATGTAGGTAGAGGTAGTGATGAAAGTTGGTTTGACGGTGGTGCCAGTGCAACTTTAGATGTTGCAACCGGGGAGTGGGTACATATTTCATTTACCATATCAGGAACGAATGCGGTAGTTTACTTTGATGGAGAAATTGTGGCAGAGGGCGGCTTTACAGGGATAGACTGGACAGGATGTGATATTCTGACTATTGGTTCCGGAGCCCCCAGATTTAATGAGTGGGGTCATTTGTCTGATCCTAGTTTTATAGATGAACTACGATTGTACAATAAAGCCTTGACTCAAGAAGAGATTCAGAGCATCAGAAATGCGGATCTGTAAAACATATTGAAAAGGAAATAAAGTTGCACTTGAAACCTGTTGAAGAGCCGGTCTACAAAGTGTTCATATAAATTTTTGTTAGTAGAGAGGTATGAGGTTAGTTTTAATTGTGGTTTTTTTGGCTGTTGTATCTCTAGTAGCGGGGTGCAACGGCCATAAAGCCAAAGAAGGGAATAACGTGTCGGAAATAGAAGGCAAACCTGAAATGACTGACGAGGAGTTAATGGATAAAGTGCAAAGACAAACCTTTGATTACTTTTGGGATGGTGCAGAACCTATTTCAGGGCTGGCAAGAGAGCGGGTTCATTTGGATAGTATTTATCCGCAGAATGATCAGGATGTAGTTACCACAGGCGGATCCGGATTTGGACTCATGGCCCTCTTAGTTGGTGTAGAGCGTAATTATATTACCAGAGAGCAAGCATTGGAACGCTTTGAGCGCATTGTAGGATTTCTGGAAACCGCGGATCGGTTCCACGGGGCATGGCCACATTGGTTACACCCAAGCGGAAAAACTGCTCCTTTTAGTAAAAAAGATGACGGAGGAGATTTGGTCGAAACTGCTTTTTTAATTCAAGGTTTGTTAACAGCAAAAGAGTTTTTTAACCTGGATAATGATCGGGAGAAGTCGATTCGTATAAAAATTCAAAAGTTATGGGAAGAGGTTGAATGGGATTGGTATACTAAAGGGGGTGAATCGGTTCTGTATTGGCATTGGTCACCTAATTATGGCTGGGAAATGAATTTTCCGGTAGGGGGCTATAATGAATGTCTCATAATGTATGTGCTGGCAGCTTCGTCTCCAACACATCCCATTAAAAAGGAAGTGTATGAAAAGGGTTGGGCACGGGGCGGTGACATAAAAAATGATACCCTCATTTATGGGTTAAGAACCGTCTTGGATCATTATGAACATGATACTGCCGCTGTTGGACCTTTATTTTGGGCTCATTATTCTCATTTGGGATTAGATCCTAATGGTTTGAAGGATCAGTATGCAGATTATTGGGAACTGAACACAAATCATGCTCAAATTCACTATAAATATGCACTAGAGAATCCCCTTAAATTCAAAGGTTATGGAGAAAATTTATGGGGATTAACCTCCAGCTACTCCATTAATGGTTATGACGGGCATCGTCCGGGCAACGATTCCGGGGTAATATCCCCAACTGCTGCACTTTCTTCTATGCCTTACACTCCAAAGGAAAGTATGCAATTTTTAAGATATATGTACACAGAGCAGGATTCTTTAATTGGAAAATATGGCCCTTACGATGCTTTTAGTCTGGAGCATAAATGGTATTTACCACGTTATTTGGCCATAGATCAGGGTCCTATTCCGGTAATGATAGAAAATTACAGAACCGGTCTCTTATGGAAGTTATTTATGAAGAATGAGGACGTAAAAAATGGATTGCAGAAACTAAGTTTCAAAAGTCCGTATTTGGAATAAATGAGACAACTAGCTATCATAGTACTTGGCTGCATTGTACTTTTTTTTTCCTGTGCAGAGGATGATTATACGTATACCCCTCCCCAAATTCCCGACCCGGATCCAATTATAGAAGTTCCTGTGTTAAGTGATGACGAATTGTTAGATTTGGTACAGCAGGAAACTTTTAAATATTTCTGGGATTACGCCAATAGCGATTCAGGTGCTGCAAGAGAAAGATTTCATCCGGATGACCCTTCTTTTGATGCCAATACAGTAGCCTCCGGGGGTACCGGTTTTGGTTTAATGAGCATTCTGGTGGGGTTGGAACGCGGTTTTATATCCAGGTTACAAGCCGTGGAGCGTTTGACACAAATCATCAATTTTTTAGAGAATGCAGATCGTTTTCATGGGGCTTGGTCCCACTGGATCAACGGATCTAATGGCAGTGTCATACCATTTAGCACTTTAGACAATGGCGGAGATATCGTAGAAACCGCTTTTGTCGCTCAGGGGCTAATCTGTATAAAAGAATATTTTAAAGATGGGGATAGTGTAGAACTCGCTTTGGCCGATAAGGCAGATGCTTTGTGGAAAGGAATAGAATGGGATTGGTACACCAACGGTCAAAACACACTATTATGGCATTGGAGTCCAAACTATGGCTTCGCCATTAACCTTCAATTAAAAGGATATAATGAAACCCTCATTGCGTATGTCCTGGCAGCATCTTCTCCAAATTATTCCATTGAAAAAGCAGTTTATGATAACGGGTGGGCATCCAATGGCGGGATACAATCTATTAATAGCAGATATGGTTTTCCACTTTATGTAAGGCATTCCGGTGCGGAGGAGTACGGTGGACCTTTGTTTTGGGCGCATTATTCTTTTTTGGGTTTAGATCCTAATGGCCTTTCTGACGAATATGCCAATTATTGGGAAGTAAATAGGAGTCATGTGATGATTAACTACAATTACTGTGTTGATAATCCGTCTAACTATACAGATTATGGAACAGATGCTTGGGGTCTTACGGCAAGCTATTCCCGAAACAATGACGGAAGTTTAGGATATTCCGCTCACAGCCCATCTAATGATTTAGGAATTATTTCCCCAACGGCCGCCATTGCTTCCCTTCCTTATGCCCCTGAAGAATCACTTAAAGCAATGCATTTTTTCTACCAAAAAAAAGATAAGCTTTTGGGACCCGCAGGCTTTTATGATGCTTTTGCTCCCTCCAACAATTATTGGGTAGCTGAGGCGTATTTGGCAATAGATCAAGGTCCCCAAATCATCATGATAGAGAACTATAGAACCGGACTTTTATGGCGCTTGTTTATGCAGAATGAAGATGTTCAAAACGGTTTAACCAAGCTCGGATTTAATTTTTAAAAGAAGGTTCCTGAAATCGCTGTTTTTTGTATTTTCATTCGTCACTCATAACTAACCAACCATGGAAACACTACTCAGAAAGTTTGGCATAATTAGTATGTTGCTACTAAATTGCCTCTGGCTTTTAGCACAAAATTCGCAACAAACCTATTGTAATCCCATTAATATAGATTATGGATATACACCGATTCCCAATTTGGCAGAACAGGGAAAACACAGAGCTACCGCCGATCCGGTCATTGTTAACTTTAAAGGAACCTATTTTTTATTTTCAACCAATCAATGGGGCTACTGGTGGAGTGAAAATATGCTGGATTGGAATTTCGTATCCAGGAGATTTCTTTTACCGCATCATAAAACCTATGATGAATTGTGTGCTCCTGCGGCTTTTGTAATGAAAGACGAGCTGTATGTGGTAGGATCTACCCACGGTCCAAGCTTTCCAATTTGGAAAAGCAAGAACCCCAAAAAAGACGAGTGGGAAATTGCGGTAGATTCCTTAAAAGTTGGGGCCTGGGATCCCGGGTTTTTATATGATGAAGAGAAAGATAAACTTTTTCTATATTGGGGTTCCAGCAACGAATATCCACTATTGGGAACTGAAATAAATACCAAAACCCTCCAATCTGAAGGGTATGTAAAACCATTGATATCACTACATCCGGAAGATCATGGTTGGGAACGTTTTGGTGAATATAACGACAATTCATTTTTGCAACCTTTTATGGAAGGGGCATGGGTCACCAAATACAAGGACAAATACTATTTACAATATGGGGCTCCGGCCACTGAGTTTAGCGGATACGCCGATGGGGTTTTTGTAAGTAAGGACCCTTTGGATTTGTTTGTCTATCAATCGCATAATCCCTTTTCCTATAAACCGGGTGGATTTGCCCGTGGAGCGGGGCATGGGGCTACCTATCAGGACAACAACGGGAATTGGTGGCATGTATCTACCATTATTTTGGGACAAAAAAATAATTTTGAACGCCGCCTGGGAATTTGGCCTGCTGGATTTGACCAAGATGATGTGTTGTACTGCAATACGGCCTATGGTGATTACCCTACCTTTCTTCCAAAGAATGGAGCAAATCACCGAGAAGGACTTTTCACCGGATGGATGCTGCTCAATTACAATAAACCTGTACAAGTTTCCTCAACCTTGGGAGGATACCAACCAAATTTTGCAGTTGATGAGGATATGAGAACCTATTGGTCGGCTAAAACCGGAGATAAAGGAGAGTGGTTTCAAACTGATTTGGGTGCTGTTGCTACCATAAATGCCATTCAAATTAACTATGCGGATCAGGATGCGGAATTTATGGGAAAAACACTGGATAAATTTCATCAGCACAAAATTATGGTATCAGCTGATGGAAAGAAGTGGAACACCCTGATTGATAAAAGTAAGAACAAAACTGATGTTCCTCATGATTATATTGAATTGGAAAAACCCGCCAAAGCCCGTTACGTTAAGCTGGAAAACATCACAATGCCCACTGGAAAATTTGCTTTGAGTGGCTTTCGTGTTTTCGGAAAAGGTTCTGGGAATGCGCCCAATCCCGTAGAGAAATTTATGGTGCTCCGCGCCGATCCTAAAAAATACGGTGAACGCAGAAGTTCTTGGATACGTTGGCAACAAAATGACTTGGCTGATGGCTATGTCATTTATTTCGGAAAGTCTCCTGATAAATTATATGGCAGTATTATGGTCTATGGTAAAAACGACTATTTCTTCACAGGGATGGATAGAACCGATGCATATTACTTTCAAATTGAGGCTTTTAATGGTAATGGCATAAGTAAACGCACAGAAGTCATTAAAGTGGAATAATGAATTATTCTTTGTCCAATAATAAGATAGTATGCAATAGCACATTGGCACCATTGGCCATATCATTTGCAGAACTAAACTCTTTTGGAGAATGGCTAATTCCTCCTTTACTGGGAATAAAAATCATTCCGGTAGGTGCAATAAGGGCCATTTCTTGAGCATCGTGTCCGGCTCCACTTTGCATTTGCATTGTGGAAAAACCTAAGGCATCAGCGGCTTTCTTAATTGTATTCTGAATAGTATTATCCGTTAAAGCGGGTTTGGAATTCACCTCTAAAGGTATAAAAGAGACTTGAAGTCCGGCTTCTTTAGCAATTTTTTCACCGGCAAGTTTAATGGAATCATATACTTTTTGAATTACTTCTAAAGAAAGATCTCTGATTTCCAAAGTGGCTACTGCTTTTCCGGGTATTACGTTGGGTGCTCCCGGGTCCGCTTTTATTCGTCCTACAGTGCCAACTTGCTTTCCTTCAAAACTGGTGGTAATCTCATTGACCGCTACAATAAATTTTGAAGCCGCCAGAAGCGCATCTTTACGCATGTTCATAGGTGTAGTGCCAGCATGGTTGGCAAAACCCGTAAATTCAACATCCCACCATTGTAGTCCAACAATCCCCTCAACAACACCAATATTAACTTGTTCTTGTTCGAGTATACCCCCTTGCTCTATGTGCAACTCCAAAAATGCGGCTAAATCCCCTTTATTACGCATTACTTTCTCAATTTGAGTTGTATCACCTGCCAAACGCATGAGACCCTCTCCTATGGAAAATCCGGTAGAATTAATCACTTTTAAAGTTGACGAAGTGAGTCCTCCTACCATAGCTTTACTGCCCATGACACCACCTTCCTCATTCGAAAAAATGATAAGTTCTAAAGGATGTCTGGTTTTAATGTTCTTGGTATTTAAAACTTCTATAATTTCTATCGCCGCCATAGAACCTACACAGCCATCATAGTTCCCTCCGCCCGGTACACGGTCTATATGAGATCCAAAAGCAATTGGTTTTTTTGAAGGATCCATGCCTTCACGTTTACCTGTGATGTTACCTGCAAAATCAACGGAAACCTCTAGTCCAAGTCGCTTTAATTCACTAATGACCCAAGCCCTTGCCTCAAGATCCGCATCACTAAATGCAACTCTTTCAGTTTCACCATTGCCTTGTTTTCCAAATTCAGCTAATTTAAAAATTAGCACCTCCAGACGTTCTTGGTTTACTTTTGGTTGTACATCTTTTTGAAAAGCTTGCGAATAGAATCCCATAAGTATTAGAAAAAAGAAAATTACTCTACATAGCATAAGGAAGTTTTTTAAAATCTAAATATATTAAAAATTTAAGGCAGGCATCGTATTGCTGTAGTGTTTACTCCTATTTTCTAAATGTCAACTCTTAAGAGGCTTAACTATTCCAGATGAAATCGTCACCTTCTTTTTATTCTAGCCACACTTACCGCTTGCCTTAGGGGATAGACCGCAGGCCCAAACTGATTGTAGAGCGCTACGTCAGCAGCATCTCTTCCTAAACCAACGGTTACATATCCTCCTCTTGGTCCTTTTTGTGTGGCATCAAAAGTGTACCAGCGTCCACCAACAAAAGCTTCAAACCAGGCATGCATGTCCATGGGCTCTAGCTCGTGTAAATAACCTACTGCGATTCGTGCCGGAATGCTTAAACTACGGCATAAGGCTATGCCTAAATGAGAAAGATCTCTGCAAACTCCGGATTGTCTCATATTTACGTCTACTGCTGACATAGGGATGTTACTACTTCCGGGAACATAACTTACATGCTCCCTTAACCAATTGGTGATACGTTCTACTTGATCATATCCCGGTTGGGCATCGGCAGTTATTTCGGAGGCCATATCGCTAAACCGATCTGACTCACAGTATCTACTGGGCAGTAGGTAGCTAAGGACCGCATCTGGTAAATTTTGAACCTCTACAAAAGGGGCACCAGGAGCCGTATCAATAGTATCGGAGATGCGCACGGAAGATCTGGTTTTAACAGAAAATTTACCGGGAGGTGCAATTAATCTTTGACAGAGATTGCCATAGCTGTCGGTAAACTCTATTACATGTACAAAAGGAGTTATTTTGTATTCTTCAGAAGCAACCCATTGCTGTGCCCCGCTTCGGGGACGTAACATTAGAATAAAAGGGGTTGCTATCTCAATTTGAAAGGATAAGTCACATTTAATTTCCAGCCACATAGATTGTATAATTCTTTATCAGTAATCAATAATAAGTATTCAGTATTTTTAAGGGTTCTAATGTTGAGCAACTATATCCACTGCTACCTTTAGTTTACTTTTTCCACTGCCATAAACCACCCCTTTTAACGGCGGAACATCATAATAATCCCTTCCCCAACCCACAACAATATGTTGATCCAGGGGTATTTTGTTGTTGGTTGGATCAAAATCTACCCAGCCGAAATTTGGAACATAAACAGAAAACCATGCATGAGAGGCATCTGCGCCTGCCAATTTTGGTTTTCCCGGTGGCGGTAAGGTTTCAATATAGCCACTTACATAACGTGCAGGGAGTCCGACTGCACGAAGACAAGCAATGGCTATTTGTGCAAAATCTTGGCACACGCCTTTCTTCTCTTGCATCACCTCATTAATTGGGGTTGAAATACTCGTGAAACCGGAAACAAATTTAAAATCGGTATAAATACGTTGCATTAACTCATAAGTTGCATCAAATACGGAACGATCTCCTCGGAACGAAATTTCCGCATAATTACGAATACTTTCGTCTGTATCCCGAATAAAAATTGACTCTAAAACAAATTGCTTTGCTTCTAAAATAGCAAGGTTGGTTCCCTTTAAAGCCAAAATGGCATCATTTAAGGTAACAGACTTGCAGGCAGGCGAAAAAAATGATTCATGATACTGAGCAAAATCTCTGATAATTTTACTTTTTGTAGTAACTTTTAATTCTTTATGTGGCTTTTGAATTGAGAATCTGGTTATGTAGTTTCCAAAAAAATCTATTCGTTCCGAAACTTCTGAGGGTTGAGGTTCTATATCCATTTGATACTCCAGTACTTTCTGCCCCAGCGCATCTCTTGGGCGTAATGTGGCAATATTATGGCAATAACTTACCGAGGCGTTATAGCTGTATTTTGTGATGTGGCTTACGGAATAAATCATTTTATATCGGGAATGCTGAGGTAACCAATTGGTTTTGAGAATAGGTATGATTAAAATAGGTATTTGTAATGGACTGTGAAGCTTTAAAAAGTAAATCTCCCAATTGAGCTAATAGATCATCCAGATTCTTACGAAAATCTTCATCGCCCTTCTCCGTTTTAGCCAAGATTTCAGAATTGATTAATCTTAGTTTAGAAAATGCCTCAAAAACATGCTTTTGATAATCTGTTAATTGATCTGAATTTTGAGAATGGGGTAATCTCGCAATATCTTTTTGTACCCTGTTTAATTGAAAAGTTAAAGACCTGGGATATTCCAAATCCAATAAAATTAAGTCTAAAACGTATTCCATACGAATGTATGAGCGATAACTATACCGATATATATTAAGGCTTTCATGACTCACCAGAACACACTCAAGCAATTCATATTCCAATTGATCTTCGTACTTAATAGTCAATAAAGATCTGCATTTAGTTATAGTTAATATACTTTGCTCCAATTGAAGGCCAATGAAATAGAGCAACAGGCCTTGTTGAACCATAATACTTTCCTCTATAAGGCCCATAAAAGCGATTAAGCGAGTTATGAGTTGATTAAGTACCTTAGTTATCTTGGTAATATTTTTATCAGGATCATCTTCCAGAGAATGCCAAATTTTTTGAATATTCTCAAATACCCGCCACATATCAGAAGACCACAAATTACGAATGGAATAATAAGAATTGCTAAACATTCCAAGCGTATGGGCTAAACTTCCGTCCCTGTTAGTATCAAATAATATAGATAGCAATTCTTTATACGGATTATCCATGGCATCCTGGCCATTTTCCTCTGCTTCCAGAAATCCCGGGTATGTACCGGTAAGCTGTGTCACTGCTTGTAATAACACTTTTAGCTTCTCAGATTTTGGCCTTTCATCCATACTTTGAACAGAAGTCATCTGTTTTAAGACCATTCTGATAAAGCGGGCATTAACAAGAGTTCGGCCCACATATCTTCCGGCCCAATATAAATTTTCAGCAGTGAGACTCGGAAGATCTTTTAAACCGGAAGCAGAGATACCGGATTTACGATTCCAATCAAATGTTTTACTATCTATGCTAGGCGTGTCTTCTAAAATCCAAAAATCTTTACTAGTGCCACCCCGTTGATTGGAAACGCGAAGATTTCCTCTTTCCGGAGCTACACGAATAAGACCTCCCGGCATTACACTATAACCTTCTTTACTTGCAATGGTGAAAGCCCGAGCAACCATATTTCTTGGCTCAAAGGAACTGTCTGTAAAATTTGGAACAGTAGAAAAATTGATTTTTTCCTGAGCAACAAAGCGATAAGGACGTGCATTTATTTCTTTTTTCAGGGAGTCTAATTCTGCCTGACTCATGTATTCCCCAAAATTAATATTCTCCCTATTTGTTCTGTCAATTCTTTTAATTACCAGATTAGAGAGATTATTTAAGACGTATTGTTTTTCTTTTTCCTGACCGCACCACCAAGAGGCTATTTGAGGTAAAATGAGTTCTTCTTTTAGAAAATATCTAGAAATGGAGGGCATAAAAGGAATAAGTCCGGGATTTTCCAGAACACCGCATCCAATAGGATTAATAACAGAAACATTTTTGCGTCGAACAACATCCAGAAGTCCGGCAACACCCAAATGAGAATCTTCTCTTAACTCCAAGGGGTCTGTAAAAACATCGTCAACCCGTCTTAATACTACATCAATTTGTTTTAATCCCTGCAGTGATTTCATCCAGAGAAAACCATCCCTAACCACTAGATCATTCCCTTGAACCAAAGGATATCCTAAGAAGGAGGAAAGATATGCGTGTTCAAAATACGTTTCGTTAAAGGACCCCGGTGTAAGAATTACAATAGTCGGGTTATCGTTCTTTTTTGGGGCGGCACTAATTAATAATTGATTAAAGTCGTGAAAAAATCCGGATAATTTTTTAATATTCATTTTGCTGAACATCTCCGGCAGAATTCTATTGGTTGTTGCTCTGTTTTCAAGAGCATACCCCATTCCGGAAGGAGCCTGAGTACGGTCGTTTACCACCCACATTCTACCGTCTATGCCTCTGGCAAAATCTGCCGCATGTATGCAAAGGTGTTTTTCAGTATTATAATCGATGCCGTTGCATTGACGTAAAAATCCGCTATGGGCATAAATTACTTCATGGGGAAGAACCCCGTTTTTTATGAGTCGCCTTTCGCCATAAATATCTTTAAGAATCAGATTTAGGATTTCAGCACGCTGTTTTAATCCGGCTTCTATAGTTTTCCACTCCCTTTCATGCAATAAGAACGGAACTACATTAAGATTCCATGGTCGATGTAATCCTTTAGGATCATTATAAACGTTATAGGTTACTCCATTTTCTGCCAATAACCAATCAATATCTTTTTGACGATTAACCAGCCCCTGATTTCCAATTCGCTTGAATACGGATAAGAGCGATTCCCAATTTCCTTTTATACCCATTTCCCGGGTAAACATCTCATCATTGGAATAATCTGCAAAATAGTTATCGAACCAAGTATTTGTCTTTACGGCCATTCAAAGAATTATTTTCGTTTTTTTCGCATATCCAGAACATGTGGGTATTCTGCATTTGCAGGGATTTCTGTATACGCAAATGTACTGGAACCCATCTTGGGCTCCACCATTCTACCCACAAAATTCGATACGGGACCGGTTTCAGACGGTGTTATTTCACCTTGGGTATGTCCAAAATCCCAGAATCTATTAATTCTCCTGGATTCTGCCTCATAACTATTGACGGGATAAGAATCGTAAGAGCGACCTCCGGGATGTGCCACAAAATAAGTGCATCCACCAATTGACTTTTTATTCCATAAGTCTACGACATCAAAAACCAATGGTGTATCAACATCAATTGTGGGATGCAAAGCAGACCAAGGATTCCATGCCTTATAGCGTACCCCTGCGACAAATTCCCCCTTGGTTCCGGTACTACTTAACTGTACCTTAACTCCGTTACACGTAATTGCATAACGTTCTTCTGTAAAATTAGAAACTTTTATCTGTACGCGCTCCAAAGATGAATCTACGTATCTTGCAGTTCCCCGACCGGACATTTCTTCTCCCAAAACATGCCATGGTTCTATTGCCATACGTAGCTCTATCTGCATGTTATTAATTTCTACCATACCATACAAGGGAAATCGAAACTCAAAAAACGGATCAAACCAGTCTAACTTAAAAGGATATCCTTCATCATTTAATTGAGAAACAATATCTTTTATATCTTCCTTGACATAATGTTCTAACAAAAATTTATCATGTAATTCGGTTCCCCAGCGCACCAAATTGTGTTTATAGGGTTTTTTCCAAAACCAGGCTACAAGGGTTCTGACCAATAACATTTGCATTAAACTCATTTGTGCATGAGGGGGCATATCAAAAGCCCTGAGTTCTAAAATGCCAAGTCTTCCCGAAGTTGAATCCGGTGAATACAATTTATCAATGCAAAATTCTGCCCGATGGGTATTGCCTGTTATATCAGTTAATAAATGTCTGAAAAGACGATCCGTGAGCCAAAATGGAACTTCGCGGTCTTCGGGAATCTGACTAAATGCAATTTCCAGTTCGTATAAGTTTTCGAGCCGAGCTTCGTCTACTCTGGGAGCCTGACTAGTTGGTCCTATAAAAGCTCCTGAAAATAGATAGGACAGACCGGGATGATGTTGCCAAAAGGTTAGTAAACTTCGTAATAATTGTGGATTTCGCAATAGCGGACTATCTGCCGGGGTTACACCGCCAAGGGTTACATGATTGCCCCCGCCGGTTCCCGTATGTTTTCCATCTAACATGAATTTTTCCGTACCCAGTCTACATTTTTTGGCTTCCTCATAGAGCGTAAGCGTATTTTCTGTTAGCTCCTGCCAATTTTTTGACGGGTGTACATTGACCTCTATAACCCCCGGATCCGGAGTTACTTTAAGAACCTCTATTCTGTTGTCTCTTGGGGGCTCATAGCCTTCTAAAATTATGGGTACATTAATCTCTTTTGCGGTAGCCTCTATACTTGCAATAAGGTCTAAAAACACTTCGGCCGTGTCCACCGGAGGTAGAAATAGAAATAGTTTGTTGTCGCGTACTTCTGCACAAATAGCGGTGCGCACAAAAGGTTGTTTTCCGCCGGGTTTGTTTAACGTATTAGTTACTGCCAATCTTTTATTTAAAGCTTCGGCGTAGGGTTCCAGTGCCGGTTTTATATCAAATAAATCGGTTTCATTTATAGGTTCTGACGGCACTTCCGGTTCAGCAATCAAGGATTCTAATGGTAATCGTAAACCAATAGGGGAGTTCCCCGGAATTAAATACAGTGAATTTCTTCTGAATTTCCAAGGGTTGGTTATCCAGACATTTCCTGATTTGGATAACGGCAGCACCTGACCCACAGGTTTACCCATCCCTTTTTCAAGAATTTCTCCTAATTTTTTGCGAACCGAATGCTCATTTTTATCATATTCCAGAGGATTAACATCTACAGGCAATTTCCCCTCCTCCCAAAGGAAGTAAAAGGCGTCTTCGTAAGCTGGCATTATTCCGGCATCGCTACAACCTAAATATTTTGTCAAAGTTTTTAGGAATGTTGTCTCAATACCTTTGGGCAATTTGTATTCCTGAGCAAACGAGGCCAATAAATTGGTATTTTTCCATATGGGTAACCCGTCTTTCCTCCAAAAAATACCAATTTGCCAGCGTGGTAGGGGCTCTCCAGGATACCATTTACCTTGAGCATGGTGAAGCATACCACCTTTGCCAAATCTATTAAGTAAGTTCAGAGATAGATTACTTGCTAATTCCCTTTTATGCTTCCCATCAGCAGTGGTGTTCCACTCTGCAGATTCCATATCATCGATAGATACAAAAGTGGGTTCACCTCCCATAGTTAAGCGCACATCCCCTTCTTGTAATTCTTCTTCAACAGCAAACCCCAGGTTGTAAATAGCATTCCATTGGTCTTCGGTATACGGTTTTGTTACCCTTGGCGATTCTAAAATACGGGTAACAGTGTTATGGAATTCAAATTGAGTAGTACAAGGATCGGTATAACCACTAACAGGAGCTGCACTTTCAAATGATGGTGTACAAGCTAATGGAATATGTCCTTCACCTGCTAATAATCCGGAGGTGGCATCTAAGCCTATCCAACCTGCTCCAGGAATATACACTTCTGCCCATGCGTGCAGATCTGTAAAGTCGTTTTCCGGTCCGGAAGGACCATCTAACGATTTTTCATCAGCCTTTAATTGTACCAGATATCCGGAAACAAAACGAGCTGCTAAACCCAGATGGCGTAAAGCTTGTACCAATAACCAAGCAAAATCTCGGCATGATCCCAACTTGCGCTCTAAAGTTTGCTCACAGGTTTGCACCCCGGGTTCCATACGAATGGTATAATTAAGATAGCTATATAGCCCATGGTTCAGATTAATGAGAAAATCTATGCTTCTTCGTGGAGTTTTATCGATAGTCGACAACCACTGCCGCAGTAATGGGCCATTATCTGTAATTTCCAAATAGGGGAGAAGCTCTTTTTTTAAGGATTCCGAATAGGTGAACGGATATTCTTCTACAGATTCTTCTACAAAAAAGTCAAACGGATTTATCGTTTTTAAATCGGCAATAATCTCAATATCAACAGAAAGTTCAGTAGTTTTTTCAGGAAACACCAAACGGGCCAAATAATTTCCAAAAGGATCTTGCTGCCAATTAAAGAAATGGTTTTCAGGCTTAATTTTAATGGAATAAGCCTCTATTGGAGTTCTGCTATGTGGTGCAGGACGAAGCCTAAATATATGCGGGGAAAGCTTTACCGGCCTATCATAGGTATATTTGGTTTTATGAGATATTACTACTTTTAATGCCATGCAAAGAGTGTGAAATAAGTTTACGCAAAATATACTGACTAATTTCGGTATAAATTGATGTGAACACACTGAAACATTAAAATTTTATACAGAAATAATTCACTATAAAATTCTTGTAAGAAGTATTGCTAATTTCGCAAAAATGAATTCAATTCTTTGCAGAGTTCCAATAATGGATGTGGAGTTATAGTTATCTTTGAAGAATGGATTTGCTTTCTGGAAAGAAAACCCTCATCAAGAACAAAAGGATTAGATACCGAGTATCTAGCATCAATTTTTTCTAAGGGTCTCCCAAGGCCCCGAAATGGCCAAAGTAAGTCCCTC
>CAYTDS010000005.1:0-27073 GCA_964436555.1 uncultured Flavobacteriaceae bacterium
AAAATACATTATAAAATTGAGGGAGTTCGTCTATACTGGTCATTCGCATAAATTTGCCCACCCTTGTTATTCGCATATCATTTTTTCCAGCTTGGAGTCTATCTGCATGGTTATTTGGGGTCATTGATCTAAATTTGTAACAATAAAACTCCCTATTGTCAATACCTGTTCTTCTTTGTCTAAAAAAAACAGGGCCTTTAGATTCTAGTGTAATTACTACAGCCAATAAAGGGATTAGCCAAGATAGTAGCATCACAATTATGAAAAATGAAAAAACAATATCAAAAGTTCTTTTAATCGCGGAATTAAGTGGATTATGTAAAGGAATATCTCTTAGTGATAGTACTGGAATGTAATCATAATATTCAAAACGCAATTTTTTAGAAAATATATTCTTATTGTCCGGGATAAACTTGAGTGTTTTCAAATTATTGTCGGCAAAGTTTATAAATTTAGTTAATTCACTATTTCGTAATTCTGAAACAGAACAATAAATTTCATCAATACTATTATCCAATATATATTTGAAACAATTGTGAATATCAAATTCCTCCTCCTTTGGGCAAAATTGTTTTAGAAAATGATAGCCAAATTCTGTACGGTCATTAAATACTTTGATCAACTGATCTGTTTTGTTGTTTTTGCCAACCACAACAACCTGCCTTAAATTACCTTTAACATTGGTTCTGTATTTTAAAAGAAGAATATAGTTCAAGAATTTTAGGGAAAAAACGGCAACAAAAACAAACAGAAAATATTCTCCTAGGGCCAACCTGCTCATAAAGGGTTGTTTAAAAAAACCTATATAAGCAAATAATATCAGGAAAAAGAACACAAATTGGGTGAAAAGCCTTTTCAGGATATGAGTTACTTTGGTATATCTGTAAATTTCATAAAATTCATTTTTAAATGAAATCATAATCCAACCAACAGAAATATATGCATGAAAAAGAAGCGGTGTTTGAAGATTTATGGGTAAAAAATAGGCGAATAAATTTAGGACTAACAAATCGAGTCCATACGAAATTTGGGCAATAAGCCCAGAATAAGGGTATTTTTTAGAAAGCATTAATTCTAAACCTCATTTTTAAACTATGAAATGGCAGCAAAACTACTATTTTAATTTTCTTTAGAGATTTTCTTTGGTAAAAGTTGAAATCTTTAGGTTACACAAATAAGAAATAGTTCAACTATCCCTACTGTATAATTCCCTTAAGGTGTCTTCTATTTGCCACAAAGCGGGCTTATGTTTTACTATTTTAGTAAGATAGGCAGTTGATCCCTTTAATTCCTTGATTTCGTTTTTACGTACAAAATTTTTGTTTATCCTGACTTCAATAGAATGATCCGATAGTTTTTGCATAATCTTCAATATATCTGCAATACTGTGGGTTTTACCTGAACAAACATTGACCACCCCTGATTTAAAAGAGGATTTCAACAATTTCTGGTAAATATCGATTACATATCCTACATCATTATACTCTCTGAGGGTATTCATATTTCCAAGTTCTATGTAGGCTCTCTTTTTCTTAAAATGTTCTACAATTTTTGGCACCAAGAAATGTGATTCTTGTCCAATTCCCGTATAATTAAATGGCCTAACTATAATGATATTTAAACTATTAAAATATGGTTTGACCATGTTTTCCATCACTAATTTACTATTGCCATAATGATTAACCGGTTTGGGACACATTCCCTCATTCAACTCACCTTCAATATCTCCATATATGGCAGCACTACTAGCAATTAAAATTTTTTTTGGTCTGTGATTTAGACGCTCCAAAGCACTAAGCAGGTTCAAAGTTCCAAAAATATTTACATTATATATTTTTTTTTGATCGCTTGAAGCAACAAAGGATATTGCAGCCAGGTGTACAATATAATCTGGGGTAGTTTCCCTAATTACATGAATTAGCTTTTCTTCCGCCAATATATCACAATGAAAGTGGTTCTTTGACGTGATTGGAGCTAAAGTAGTGCCATATACCAAGTATCCGTTTTCAATTAAAGATTTCTCTAAATGAACCCCGGTAAATCCTGTGATACCAGTTATTAAAACTTTCTCTTTAGACGGTGCCTCCATTCTGATTTCTTTCCAAGTCCTTGTTAACCATCATTTCACATAATTCTTTTAGGGTTGTTTTCGGTTTCCAATTCAGTTTATCATGCGCTTTTGAAGCATCCCCTATCAATAAATCTACCTCGGCAGGTCTATAAAACTGTGGATTTACTTGAACAATGGTCTTCCCTGTTTTGCTATCTCGTCCTAGTTCCTTATCCTCTTTTCCCTCCCAGATAATGTCCACATTAATGACTTTGAAAGCCAAAGTAACAAAATCCCGAACGGTTTGTGTCTTACCCGTGGCAAGAACAAAAGTTCCGGGCTCATCAATTTGTAACATTCTGTGCATCCCAACAACATATTCCTTGGCAAAACCCCAATCCCTCTTTGCATCCAGATTTCCTAGTTCCAAAACCTCTTGTATTCCCAAATGAATTTTAGCAACAGAATCCGTGATTTTCCTAGTAACAAATTCCTTTCCTCTTAATGGAGATTCATGATTAAATAGAATACCACTTGTGGCAAATATGCTGTAAGACTCCTGATAGTTTAAGGTTGCCCAATGGGCAAATACCTTCGCAACTCCGTAAGGACTACGGGGATGAAAAGGAGTTTCTTCATTTTGTGGAATTGCTTGGACTTTACCAAACATCTCTGAAGTTGAAGCTTGATAAAATTTAATTTTAGGATTAATTGTTCGGATTGCTTCTAATAAATTTAAAGCTCCAACGCCAGTGATTTGGGCTGTAGCTATAGGCTGGGTAAAGGAAACACCAACGAAACTTTGGGCAGCCAAATTATATATTTCGTCCGGTTCTATTTCGGAAATAATTCTGTAAGCACTAGATAAATCAATTAAATCATATTCCATTAATGCCAAATTAGGATGGTCTTGAATTCCTAATTCCTCAATTCTCCAAAAGTTGGTGGAGCTCGTTCTTCTATATGTTCCATAAACATGATATCCATTCTCCAACAAAAGCTCTGCCAAATACGCCGCATCCTGACCTGTAATTCCTGTAATAATTGCCTTTTTCATTTTTTGTGCTTTTCTATAATTTCCGCAATTGTTTTCTTTATATTGTTTTTGAAAATCTCTGTATCGAACGATAATGCAAATTTTCTAATATTCAAAGGTTTAAATATATTATAATTCTCCTCAAAAAATGATATAGAAGCTAGCAGAGAGGGCACGCTCTGTTCATTAAAATAAACTCCTGTATCATCCACCTCAAGTGTTTGCCCCACAAATTTCCCTAAAACAGTTTCCAATGACCCTCCTTTTCCAAACGCAATTACAGGGGTACCACAAGCTTGTGCTTCTATGGGTATAATCCCGAAATCCTCTTCG
Organism: uncultured Flavobacteriaceae bacterium; assembly: GCA_964436555.1. GTDB lineage: Bacteria > Bacteroidota > Bacteroidia > Flavobacteriales > Flavobacteriaceae > Aurantibrevibacter. The sequence goes on from CAYTDS010000005.1 coordinate 3,420, forward strand.
GCCGCAAAAATAAAGCCTTTTGCTCTTTGCATATGATCCTTGAGGACTTCGAAACTTTGATAACCTAAAACACTTACATTCTCCTTTGCTGATTGTTTAATTTTTTTGAGATCCGGACCATCTCCTATAACAATTAACTTCTTATCTGGCATAAATCCAAAGGCTTCAACAATAAGGTCGATTTTCTTATATGGAACAAGTCGGGAAGCGGCCAAGTAGAAATCTTCTTTTTCTTCTTTAAGGGTAAATTCATCTACCGCTACGGGTGGGTAAATAACTTTATAAGACTCTCGGTGATATGTTCGCCAAACTCGTTTTTCAATATACTTTGAAATTGGAATAAACTCATCTACATTGTTTGCGGTATTTCTATCCCAATTTCTGATATAATGTAAGATTAACTTGGCTATAAAACCCTTTAGCCCTTTTTTAAGATTAGATTCAATAAGATATTGATGGTATAAGTCCCATGCATAGCGTATTGGCGAATAAATATAACAAATATGAACTTGATTTGCATTCGTAATTACACCCTTAGCAACCGCATGAGATGAAGAAATAATTACGTCATATCCTGACAAATCAAATTGCTCAACCGCATATGGAAAAAGTGGTAAATAATTTTTCCATTTTGTTTTAGATTTAGGAAGTTTCTGAATAAAAGAATTAGTTACTCTGGATTGGCTAATATTTAATTTCTTCAAGCTATTCTCGTCAGATACAAGAACAAAAATGTCTGCATTTGGATACAAATGCGCAAACTCCTTAAAACAACTTTCGGAGCCTGCAATTACAGTTAACCATTCATGTACTATAGCTATTTTCATTTATTCAAAATCTTCCGGCGAAATAGAAATCCAATGCTTGAGAGCATTTTTAAAATCGTACTTAAATTCAAATTTGTTGTCTATCAAGTACTTGGGTTTGATGTTTGTTGGGAAACCTGCCTTAAGCACTCTGGTGGGATGTATATCTGACTTTTTTCCTGTCAATTTAAATCCCTTCTGAATAAAATAAGCGGCCAAAGATAATGTCTTTACGGATAATTTTATTGTTGGTTTCTTATACCCCAGCTCTTCTTTAACAATATTAACCATTTCTCTTAAAGGAACCACAGGATTCTCCGCATAATTGTATATTATAAGTCTTTCCTTTTTTTGAAGTGTAAAGAATATACTTTCTACCAAACCATATACATAGCCATATCCTTTTATTATGTTGCCTCCATTTGGAAGTACAAAGGTTCCCTGTTTTAAGGCTTTAATCATTCTTAAGACATTTCCGGGATCTTTGGGTCCAAAAATTACACTTGGCCTTACAATAATTAAACGTCTGGATAAATCTTCTGCGAGCCAGATTTGATGGATTTTTTCAGCTAATGCTTTAGAAATTCCGTAAGCTGTTTCTGCATATAATGGCGAGGCTTCATTTCTTTCATTTAAAGACCGGCCATAAGGTGCAATACTACTGGTAAAATATATATACTTAATTCTTGTTCTTCTGGCAAATTCAGTTACATTTTCGGCTCCGGTAATGTTGGTGTCAAAGTACTCCTCATATGAATGTCCAGGCTCGCGATGGATTGCTGCAAAATTAAAAATCCAGCTGGTATCTAAATTAATATCAACTAAATCAACAAATATGCTTTTCCTAACGTCTGTTCTTTGGTACGATATAAACCCTGAAGAAATCTCGGCATCCCAGTTGTCTGGTTCCTGAATATCAAGAATTAGAATTTTATCAAAGATCTTTTTGTCTCTTAATTCTGAAATTAGATACCGTCCGATATAGCCAGATCCTCCGAAAATAATTGCCGCTGAAACCACCTTTTAATTTTTAATGGCAAAGATATTTTTATAATTTTAATATACTCCTTTATATGAAACTTTTAAACTTAAAAGCGCTAAATTGCTTTCAACCCTATTCGCTTTTGTGAAAGCGATTGTTTTACTTTTTTGCAGTTTTATTTATACTTTAGCAGATAATAAAGAGTTGATGAAAAAATGAAAATACTATCAAAAGTTCTTTTGTGGCTATTTCTTTTCATTTCCTGTATTACTCTTATTTCCTATTTTGCATTTCCAAAGCTCGCCTCCGATTTTGGTTCCTATTTAAGGGCAAATGCTGCGCATCTTAAAATAAATAAAGCAAAAGTTAATGATTATTATGTGCATTTTTATATCGGAGGCAAAGCATCTAAAAAGGATACTATTGTGCTTTTACATGGGTGGTCAGATAGTAAAAAAGGTTTTTTAAAACTTGCCAAATACTTATCTGAAGATTATTTTCTTATTATCCCCGATATTCCCGGCTTGGGAGGAAATGAAAAAAATACTAACTATGATTATAATTTCAAAAATCAAGCCAATGACCTAGCCATTTTACTGGACACACTTAAAGTTTCTAACTACCATGTAGCTGGAGTCTCTACTGGGGGAATAGTTTCTTTGCTTTTATCCTTAGAAAGACCAAAAGAAATTAAATCTCTTATTTTAATTAATACCCCTTTTTTACAGTTCGAAGATCAATTGTTTTTTAAAGCGTTCTTTGGAAGCGACAAAAATGATACTGAACTCCATTCCGTCTTACAGAAAATGTATTATGAAGTACCAAATTTTTCAAGCCCAGTAAGAAGTTTACTTCAAAAACAAATTTGGGGAGAATTACAATTTTTAAATAATTTCGTACTTCCCAATTTCAACCATTCAGATTTAGAAATTTTAAAAGAATTACTTCCCTCTATCAAAATCCCTATTTTACTCCTACATAGCACTAATGATAATTTGGTTGGGGCTAATGACGCGGCTGCATACAATAGGGCTTTAACTAACTCTACCTACGGCACTATACGCAATACAGCGCATTATCCCCAATATGAAAAACCTAGCGCTCTGGCCGGTAATATTACTAATTTCATTGACTCACACCCTTGATGTTACAATAGTGTTTATCAATCACCATGACCATCGGGAAAACAACTGCAAGAAGAACAATTCCCTTTAAAACGGAAAGTGTCGATTCTGTTAACATTCCTATAAAAAATAGGAGGCAAACAGCAAGTGAGATAATACTAACAGAATTTTCTTTTGGCCTCATAAATATCGGCGTCCATACTAGATAAAGCAATGCGGCAAATCCTAAAACTCCCATGTCCAAATAATTTCTAAGATACTGATTGTGCAAATCAAAACCGTGGTAATTAACTCTGTAATCATTTATTTTGCTTACATATTCTTTTAATAATTCTGTTCCATGCCCTACTCCTTCACCCCATATAAAGTAATTATTTCTTATTTCGTCCAGCGCTTTTGGCCAAAGAAGCAACCTTTCATCATTCGGGATAGCGGTGATTTTTGCAACAGCAAACGGCATATATTGAAAAACAAAATATAATAGCACTGCGGATAAAACAACCAGAAAAAATAAATGCCATTTGTTTCTATTTTTACTTCTAAATAAAACAAAGCAAAAGTATAAAATAAGTACAAAGTTAATTACCAAAGCAGTTCTAGCGGCAAGAAGTAGAAGGCATAAATTAAACAGTATTAAACTAAGCCAAAAAAAATACTTGTTCATTTCAATTTTCAAAATTCCATTATACATTAAAATAGAATTTCCAAAGATTAAAAGATAAGACCAATAGGTGGGATGAACATTTAATAGATGAGGAAATTTAAATTGAAGATATTCTGCCTCTAAACTGACAATCCAATCGGACCATACAAAATAAAACAACCCTAATTTTAGGAACCCTAAAAGGCAAACTAGTACTAGTACGATTAAAACGGTCTCAAAAAAAATAGTTAATTTTCTCCATGTCCAATTACTACTAAATATAAGTAAGGGAATTATCAAAATTGAAGCCTGCCTTTCAAGATGTTTACTTGAAATGCTGATATCATCTGAAATTAATGAGAAAAGTAAATAAACTCCAATGTAAGCCAAAAATGGAGTCATCAATTTTTTGGAATTAAGCAAGTTACTCTTTTTGTTTTTCTCAAATACAAATAGAATGAACAATAAAACAATATAAAAAGGAATGGGTTTTTCGCCGATAAAAATAACCACAAAAGGTAATAGACCCAGAAAAACAGGCAGCAAAAAATTAAGACAATCTACATTTTTGAGAGCGGCTCTTCTAAATAACAAAATTACGTTATTGTATTTTGGTTGCTTACTATTAATTTATTTTGTTTTATAAAAATTATCATGAAAATAGAATAAACCCAGCCCATTTGGGCAGCAAAAACAAAAGGATTTACCATTAATTCTACATGTAGAAATACAAAAACACCAAACAAGGGCAATTTCTCTCTATCTCTTCTATTGATAAAAAGTAGAAAAATGGTCAACAAAAATAAAATATATCCAAACAGCACAAAAACTCCATTTCTAAATAGAAGGTCTATAAGAATATTATGAGAGGATTTATAATGCCCTCCATGCACCCTAAAGTCTATACTCCCAGCTCCATGCCCAAACAAAAAATTAAAAAATGGAGATTCTCCTACTCGCTCAAACATATCTCTCCAAATAAGGTCTCTTCCAGATGAAAACTGATCGACTTTAGACTCCCCGGTAAAAACACTTAAAAATCGTTCGTTCAATTGTTTAGTAACTTCATCTAGCTCAACAAAATAAAATAACGTAAAAGCCCCAATTACAAAAACTATAGCCGAAAAACGAATTAAGGTTTTGAGCGTTTTCCGGTTTGTATCATATAACGCCACAGCAAATAAGGTAATGGCTATTGCCAACAAGGCGCCTCTGGACATCGTAAGAACTGCGGAAATTAACCAAAAAGCGCATAAAACAAATCTTAAAATTCTATTTTCAATATAGAAAAAACTGATTATAAATGCTATCCCCAACAATAAAGCATAGTTGTTAACACCACCTATAAAGAGTGCTTGGATTCGCTCCTCAAAAACAACACTAAATTTAAAAAGACTTTCAGGCTCTTCCAAAATTACCCGAACTACAGCTAGGAACATAATTAGTAAAAAAAGCTTCAGAAAGTAATGAATTGATATTTTGTCAAATAAGGCATATGCTATTATAAACACAAGTAGATTTTGAAAATAAACAACCAGAAAGACCAACTGATCCTTTAGCATATCTTTTCCATATAACCATTCATTGGTTAAAGTGGTTAGGACAAAGTATATAAATACTCCCAAAGCCAATAGGACCATGGATTTATTTATTAACTTTTCTCCTATTAACAGAAGGAACAGGAAAAACTCAAGAAAAATAACAAGCGTAGATATATATACGTTGCCTATACCGTAAAGTGCTATAAAATTTAGCGGTAAGCAAAGCATTAGAATTGTAAGAAAAATTTTATATAAGAATGCTATCTTCAAAATTCAATGTGTTCTTAAACAGTTTATAAATACTTTTATCGCCTGAAAGCAATTTTGAGTTTATAGCGTAGGTTTGAATATCAAATATCTCAGCTTCCAAAAGAGTAGTAGACGCAAAACTGTACGCATAAGAACTTTGATTAAAAGCATCTACCAAATCCTCTATTATCCGCATGTTTTCTTTTAAAACAAATTGGATATCGCCACTACATGCCGGATGCTGTTTTATTAAAACCTTTTTATATTTTACGGAAAGATAGGCCAATACCTTCTCATTTAGGAATTGTTCCTCTGCTTTGCTACAAAGACTAGCCTTCGAAAGACATTGAGATAAAAACAATGCAGTTTCATTCTCTGGTTTATCAATCTTCTTGTCATAGAGTTCTGCTTTTAAAAACTGTAAATCTACAATAACGCTTTCCTCTGGCCATCCTTGTTCTATAATCAAAAAATCTTTATACTTCTGATTATAAACAATGTAGGTGTCCACTATTTTTGTTCCAAAACCCATTCCAAAAGGATACATTCCTATAACTAACCCAAACACTGAATTAAGTAATCTACGTAGTTTAAAATTAGGAACAGGCGATAACTCAAATACTCCATGTTGCAAACCAATTAATTCCAAATTTGGAAAGTCCTTTCTTAACTTAGTCAAAAAATTATAGGCAATAAATCCCTCGGAATTGGAACAATATAGTTTAGCAATGGCTTGTTGTTTTATATGTTCTTCTATAAATGCATACACCTTTTTGTACTCGCTGTGAAATATTCTCCTGTAAGCAATCCGCTTTAAAATATCTTTAGGTTTCGTTCCTACCTGTATATTTCCAAACCCCTGAACAGCATAACTTTTAAATTCAAACTTTTTAATTAAATAGCTGTACCGTTGCAACATATGTTCTTCAAAAACTATAAAAAGTTCTTCTTCATTTCTTTCCATTCGCTCTTTACTGTATATGTTGTTATCACAAAATTAATAATATAGGTAATTAATAGTGCTATCGCCGCACCTTCAATATTGAAAGTCTTTAAAAGCATTAGGTTTAACATCAAATTCACAAAAAAATTAATTGCCATTATCGCAGTTAATTTGGTTTCCTTTCCTCGCACATACAGCAAAATTCCTGGTATTTGAGAAAGGTTCAAAAAGAAAAAAGCACCGAGAAGAATATAAAGCACCCGCTTACTTTCTTTTATTTCTCCTTTTCCAATAAGATCTAATAAATAATCAATAAAAACAATTATTCCGAAGGAAATTAAGATTGATGAAAGAATAACCAAGATACTAAACTTAATAATCTCTGATTTCAAATTTTGGTTTTTTACCTCATTTTCCTTAATAAATATTGGTAAATAGACCAAATAAAACCCGCTAATTACAAAGACATAAACCAATGAAGCTATAGAAAAAAGAAAAGAATAAACACCAACCCTTTCTGAATTATAAAAGTACTCTATCGCAAATTTATCTAAAGATTCAACTCCTTTTGTAAAAATCATCAATAAGATAAAAGGGAACAAGAAGCGAAGAATTCCTTTTACCTTTTCGAAATTTAAACGCTTTATCTCAATGTATTGCCATTGTATTATGAACCTAAAGAAAAATGAAAAAGTAACAAGTAACAAAAGAAAAAAAGACACTAACATAAGCCATAAAGTCGCCCTCAAATCTAAACTATTGCCTAAAAAATGAAACACAACCACTAAAACTAAAAATATGGTGCTTTTTGCAACTAATAGAATGTTAGCCTTACCAATTTTTTGAACCATGATTAGGTATCTATAGACTTCCTGATTGAAGTAATCACAAAAATTTACAAAAACTATTATCAGGACGACCCGAAAGCTTAAAATTTCACGGGGAATCAGAAAAAAGAGTGCTCCTATTTGCAGTAAAAAAGTGAATGGAAATAGTGTTAAAAAGAAGCTAATATGGTCATTTATTTTTTTGTGTTTGTCTATCCCTTTGGCCACTTCTCTGTTGCCAAACATGTAGTATTCGAGGCCATAAATGGAAATAGCAATTAACGAAAAGTAGGTGATTAGCTGGAAAGCACCGTAGTCTGAAAGCGATAATATTTTAGCTAAAAAAGTTAGTAATAAAAACTTAGATAAAATTGAAACTGCCCTGGTGATTATGCTCTCAATACTTTTATACACCCTGCGGAGATATTTCTTTTATTACTCTTGCGGGAATACCAGCTACAACAGATGAATCTGGGGTGTTTTTTGTGACTACACTTCCAGCACCTACCACGCAATTTACACCTATAGTAACCCCAGGTAGAATAATTGCATTGGCCCCAATCCAAGCTCCTTCTTTAACCAAAATATCTTGTGAAGGGTAATATCCCTGATCAATTATAGGAGTATTAGCATCGTCAAACCTATGGTTATTTACATAAAAGTGCACCCCGGAACCGACAAGCACATTGTCTTGAATACTAATTTTTCCCTTTTCATTTGCAAAAAGCATGGTACCAGGTCTTAGGATAACATTTTTCCCTATTGAAATATTAGAACATGTTATTGCGTAAGCTCCTGGGCGGAACTCAGCATTTTCACCAAAGAAGCCAAATTTTCTTCTACAAAGCTTGGTCATTGTTGATTTAAAATGTAGTCTCCAGTGAGTTAAGGGTATATCCGGCCCTATTCTATCTGCTTTTCTAAAAAACTTAATCCTGTCTATTATTTCAAAAAACATTATCGGTCCAATTAGCAATGTTCTCACCAGATTCTAGAATTTTTTTTCTGGCTTTGGGCAATCCATCGCCTATAAAGTTAAATAAATTTGCAGTTGCCACGGCACTTATTGCATCTAACTTAAGAGCAGCCATAAGATGGTTTTCATTTCCTGCCCCTCCCGCAATAATTAATGGTAAAGTAACTATTTCTTTTATTCTTTCCAAAACTTCATGGTCAAACCCAAATCCAGTACCATCCTTGTCCATGGAATTTAAATATATTTCCCCAATATCCAGCGTTATCACTTGTTCCAAAAATTCTTCAAGATATAGGTCTAATTTGTAATTTCCGTCATTTATGTATACCTCATAATTCCCTTCGCTTTTTCTATAATCTATTGACCCAACAATACTTTGAGAGCCATACTTTTTTACTAAATTTCTAATTAATATTGGATTTTGGTGTAGCGCACTATTAAGTACAATTTTGTCTGCGCCACTTTGAAAAAGAACTTCTGCATCATCCATAGACGAAATTCCTCCGCCTGCAGCTACAGGTATAAAAACATCATCTACCAATTTACGAATCATCCCAGCAAAATCTGCCATATTTTTCTCCTTCCTACTTGCATTTAATACTACTAACTCATCCAATGCAAAAGCGATTTCCTGAAATTTATAATTTTTTTCTAACCAACCTAGATTACCTACACTCTGAAGTCTAAAATTTCTACTTTGATTAAAAAAACCATCGCTATAAATTAGAGTAAAAATTATTCTTTTGCGTAGCATTACAATTTCTCTATAAAATTTTTTAATAGCTTTAGACCGTTAGTCTGACTCAATTCCGGATGAAACTGTGTTCCTGCAATATGTCCCTTTTCAAAACTTGCCACAAATTGATCCTGATAATGACATAAGCTTTGGTTTATGTTTTCATGAGTTGTCATGCGATAGCTATGGGTAAAGTAAAAATCGGATATATCTGGAAGGCCTTCATAAAGTAAAGAGTCTCTGTTGGCAACAACTTGGTTAAATCCAACATGAGGTACTTTAACTTTCGAATTATCAAATTTTGTAATATTTCCGTTAATAAAACCCAATCCGTGATTTGACCCGTCCTCTGTACTAGATACCCCTAATAATTGCATTCCTAAACAAATTCCCAGAATTGGTACGTGTTGCTCCAAAACCAATTCCTTTAAGTAAACATCAAGGGATTTTAACGTTATTTGCTCCATTGCTTTTCCAAAGGAACCTACCCCAGGTAAAATAATTTTGTCCGCCTTTTTTAATTGATTAAAATCTGAAGAAACAGAAATCTCCTTTGCCCCAACGTATTTTAGAGCCCCTACAATGGAATTTATATTTCCCATACCGTAATCTACAATCACTATTTTCATATTGCAAAATCCTCACCTGGTACATATTTAGGCATCCAAATACCGTCAATTTTCTCAAAAAGATGTTTGTTAACATAATAATCCAGAACAGCGTCAAACTCTTCTTTCGTCATATTATAATACTTCAGATATAAGGGTATTAAGTCTGCCGGATATGCATTGTCATACATTTTAACCAAGTTAACTGCTTGGTCTCTAGTCATTGCTCCGCGCCGAATTTCAATTCCGGCATCTTGTGTTGCTCTGCCAAAACCGAATTTTAAATACATGAGATAGGCATGTAGGGAGTACAAAGCCTGATCATTCTGCGAAAAATTTGTAAATGTATCCTCGTTTCCAAGGTCCTTTTCTGTTAAACCACAATGTTCTTTGGCTACAATATAATTTCTATAAGAATCCCATGGTTCATAATAGGACATGTGCGTAAAGGATAATCCTATTTCTGATACTTCATCATCCGTCGGGAATTTAAAAAAAGATAGATCTGCTTCAGAAATATCCTTGTCTGCCAACAGTCTATTCAGAACCTTTTCGTGCCCCCCCTCCAGATAAACTCTTTTCATATAATCAATATCATACATGGCTTTATTCTTACTTTCCGATGAACCTCCATATTCAACCTCTCCATCTTCACCATAAAAGATTAAGGGTATTTTAAAACTTGCGGCCGTTTTGATTACAGCTGACATAATGGCTATTAACCAACCGTAATAAGGAAATCCCTTTTCTATAAAACCGTACTTGTTAAGCCTATCTAAAACCTTGGAGTTGGGAGATAAATGAATGTGATTATACCCGGATTGAATAAAGTTAAGTAGGTTTCTATCCCCTATCTCTGTAGCTAAAGCTGGTCTAACCGTAATAGCAAGCGGATTCATGTTGTACTTATGTTTTAAGACATAAGATACATAAGAGCCGTCCTTCCCCCCACTTACAGTTGTAATACAATCGAAGTTACCGCCTTTGGACCTAAACTTGTTTAAAAGTTCTTCCAGTTCCTTTTGGCGTGGCCCCCAGTCCATTGTTTTCTTTTCTTCCATCCACTGGCAGGCATTGCACCAACCCCGCTCATCAAAAGTTATCCTTGGCCTTGTTGACATATTAAGGCAATTTTTGCACCATGTAATTTTCTTAGTACTCATAGCTATTGTTTTTAATTTTATATTTAAAGTAGGTTACTATTAAATAGTTGTTCTAAACCTTGTTGTAAGGGGATTGACGAAAAAGGAATTTAAGTTTGTGAATAAGGATTATTTTTTAAATGGCGGTCCAGCCACCATCTACAGCAATATTTTGGCCAGTGATATACTTGGCTTCTTCCGACAACAAAAAAGATACGATAGGGGCTATATCTTCTGGCAATCCCATCCTTTTCATTGGGACTTTATATTCATATTGTTTAACAAAAGTTTCATTTTGATTATCAAAGATTCCTCCAGGAGAAACACAGTTAGAGCGTACGTTATACTTTCCAAAATACGATGCCAAATATCTGCTAAAATTAATAAGACCACCCTTTATTGCGGAGTAAGCCGCAGGAGAAGTTAAAGGCGTATTGTCGTAAACCGTAAAATCATTGCCTACCATACCGTATACTGAGGCAATGTGAACTACCGACCCGCAACCCTGATTTTTCATAATTTCTAACACAGGTTTAGAAATTGCGAAAATTCTACTCAATTGCATGTCCACGTTTTTGCTGAATGCCTCCGGGGATATTTCTTCAAATTTCTTACCCCAATCTGCTGTTCTCGGATAAGCATTGTTTACCAATCCATCTATTTTTCCGTATTTATTCATGACTAACTGAACAGCTAAGGAAATAGAATCATCACTGGTAATATCAAAGTTTACCAAATTTTTATCTAAATCTGTTGCGTGGTTAATATCAAAGTTAATTGCAATACCACCCTTATTAAAAACATCTTTGATATATGCCTGACCTAAAAGTCCACTGCCTCCAGTGATAATAATCACTTTTTTATCTAAAATCATAATACAAATTTTAAGGTATCAATTGCCTCATCTACAGAGTTCATAGGCGAAATTCCTTCTTTTATGCAAGAAAGAAAATACTGCATCTGCCTCTCGTAAGTAGCGTACATGGATATTTCTTTTGCCTTGAAGACAATTTTACTTGTTGTTAAGTTTTTCACTTCGCTTGTCAAAAAGTCCACTAAGAGAGTATCATTTTCTCGGACGATCTCCAGAACCCGTTTGGTGTCTCTTCTAAAATAATTTAAGGTTATCTGCGCCTGAAAATCCGGATATTGAAACAAGTAGTTAGAGGAATCAATGGTGTCTATTTCCAAATGTGATACTTTTCTATTACTGGACTTCGTACTAACCGGGCTTCCAAAAAGATAGATTAAATAATCTGGTTCATGAATAAGATCCAGATGCACTCCACCTCCCAATTCCTTTATTGCACTATAACCCAGCCTATAGTCTTGATTGGGTCTCCAATTGGGCAAATAAGATCCGCAATAGGCATTTACTTCATATATTTTATCTTGTTCCTTTTTAAGGTAATCTTTAAGAAACAGTATAAGAGGATGAAATCTTAAATTACAGGCAACATAAATAAGAGGGAATGGAGGCTTAAATTCGCTTTCAAACTGCCGTATCTGTTCTTGACTCACAAAGAGGGGCTTCTCTACCATAATCGGAATCCTAAGCGGTAAAAGATCCTTAATATTTTGAAGATGCATTTTTGATGGGCTACAGATAAGAGCAAAATGAAAGTTATAGTTTTGAATGTCTTCCAGAGAGTAGATATTTGTGATGCCGCTTTGCGAACGTGCGTTTAGGGAAGATCTTAAAGCAAAAATTGAAACCTCCGGAACTAGTTCTCTAAGCACATGAATATGCTTTTGTGCAATAGAACCCAAACCTATTATTAGGACATTCATAAACTAAAATCTAATTTGTTATTAGATATCAAAAAATCCATTATATCAAAATCAAGAGATTCGTCCAAATCAAAACAAATGTGATCCATTAAAAAGACCAAACTGTTCTCAGTAATGGCAGATTTATGGTCTCTTGTAAAAAATTCCTTTTTGTAAAAATAGAAGGAAGCGTTCATTTCATATACCACCGGAGCAGCTTGTCTCGATTTAACATCGCTTTTTGATACTAGCTTATAAAACCCGTCATCCTTTTTCTCTACCATATTAAAATATGGGTTCTTATGTGCTTTAGATACAGAAAAAATATTAAGTGCTTCAGTGTTGCTCTCAATTGTTTGAAAAGCTTTTAATAAGTCTTCTGTTGTTCTAAGTGGAGAGGTCACATCTAAATCCAAGACATAATCATACTTTTTTTGTCGGGCTTCTTCCTCATGTTGTAAAATGTGATAAAGTACATCTACTTTTCCAGCTGTATCATTAGATAAAAAATCAGGGCGATGGTATTTGGTTGTTAAACCGCATTCTCTAGCAACTTTTTTTATTTCTTCACTATCTGTAGACAATGCAATATCTACTCCCTGAATCTTCTCCGAAAAGAGCAGAGCATGCTGTATAGAATAATCAATTAAAGGTCTTCCATTCAGAAGTTTGATATTCTTTCCTGGAATTCCTTTTGAGCCCCCCCGCGCACATAATGTGATTAAAATGTTGCTCATTACGATTGCAAGTGTTTAATAAAATTTTGGGCATACTCATAATCTGTCGGCTTTCCGATATCTATCCAGTATCCTACAATTGGATTAAAGACAAGCTTTCTTCTTTCCTTTACAATTTTCTCCATTAAATCTGTAATGTCATAAAATTGATTTTTTGGGATTTCTAATACTAGCTCTTTTTTTAGAATATAAATGCCTGCATTAGATTGATATATATAGGAAGGTTTTTCTTTGAAATCTGCAACAAAAGAACCTTTGGTCTCAAACACAGCATAGGGAATGTCTACCTTGTACTCCATAGAGGCCACTGCCATATCTGCATTTGCATCTATTAAAGCTAAATAAAGGTCTTCAAAGTCTAGATTAGTAAATACATCACTATTTAAGAGCAAAATATGATCTGTTGTAAATTTCTCCACTAGACCTAGAGCACCGGCTGTGCCAAGAGGTTTATCCTCCCAAATGTATTCAATCTCTATTCCTTTGGCGCTACCATCTCCAAAGTGCGCCTCTATTTGTTCTCCCAAATACTTTACTGAAATATATATCTTCTTTATGCCAAAAGTAATAAGCCTGTTAATGTTATGCTCAATTATGGGTAGATCACCCAAGGGCAACATGGGTTTAGGAATCTTATCTGTAAGCGGGCTTAACCTTTTTCCTCTACCTCCAGCCATAACCATACATTCCATAGGCAGAATTGCTTTTACCTTTTCCAAATCTATTATTCTTACCAGACGCTTTTTGTTGTCTAATACTGGCAACATTTTTATATTCCTTTTGCGATAGTCACCCAATCTTTCATAGTAAGCAGAATGAGGTAGATAAACAAAGTTTTTATTGCAAGCAGTATCCACTAATTGATTTAAATCTTTGCTTTTAACCAAAACCCGCCTAATATCTCCATCTGTCAAGGAACCAATTATTTCGTTTTTTTCGTTTTCTACAAATAATATTAATCGGCTAACGTCGGTTTCGATAGAATTTAATCTTACCAAAGCTTCATAAACGGTTTTATTCTTACTGATTATTAATCTTTCCATTTCGTTCAAAGGTTAGGTCATAAAAAGTCTTTTTTGTGCTATTGGGAAAGTTGTTCCTCAGCACGGTTAATATTTGATGAGTCGCCGTTCCATTTCCAAATATGTTTTTCTGATTTTTAATAGTACTTTTAAATTTAGGGTCAAGTGCGTTTGCTATAGCTGTATCTATCTCTTTTGCTAAAGGCTTACAGGTTATAATACTTTCTTGCATTAATCTTCCTTTTTGTCTCTCACCAATGTTAACCGTAGGTTTATTAAAAATTGGCGCTTCATAAATACCACTGGAGGAATTTCCAACAACTATATCTACAAACTGCAATGCAGACAAGTAGCGTAATTGTCCCAGAGAAGTAAAAGAAATAGCTTTACTCCGATTCTTTAAAACATAATCATCTATTAACTTAATAATAATTTTTCCTCCCTTATCTGCATTAGGCTTCGTAAAAATAAGCACTACACTTTTGAGTTTATCCAATGCCTTTAATAGTTCTTCAAATTGAGCCTGGGCGGTATTTTTTTCCAAGGTTACCGGATGAAAAGTAATTAAAAGATTTATTTTGTTTAGTTTAAAATCAATGGCCTTTTCAAATTCTTCCCTACTTAAGAGTTTTAAATTGTTTATGCTGTCTATTCCGATAGCGCCAACGTTGAAAACCCTAGCCGGATCTTCACCTAATTGAATTATTCTTTCGCGATACTGCTCTGCAGCTGCAAAATGATAATGACTCATTTTTGTTATAGAATGACGAATAAACTCATCATATGCCCCTTCTGTCGTCTCTCCTCCATGGATATGAGCTATAGGAATCAATGCTAAAGAAGCGGCTATTGATGCTGCTAAAATTTCGGTTCTATCTCCTAGAACAATCACCATATCTGGTTTTAGTTCTCCGAACGTTTTAGCAAAGCCTTTCAGTACATTCGCAATGGATCGTGATATTGCAATTGCCGAATCCCCATTTAAATCATCTTCGATTTTCGCTTTTATTTCAAAACCGTCATCCTCTATCTCCTTGAAGGTATTGCCATATTCTTCCATGAGATGAGTTCCCGTGACGAGGAGCAACAAATGAAAGTCTTTGTCCTCGTCCAGAGCCCTTATCAAAGGCTTGAGAAGTCCATACTCTGCACGGGTTCCGGTTATTACTGCTACCTTTTTCATATCAAATCGTCTTCCTCATAATCTTTTGTAGCATGGGTGCCAATAATACTATCCCATTTCATAGGGGAAATCCCTGTTCCTGGACGTTTAACGGTTAAGTTAGATGGTGTAAATTTTGTCCCTTTTGCAATATTTGTTGCAGCCACAATGCTTTTTCGGGCTATAGAAATATTCTTTTTCTCGCTGTGACTTGGAGATTTCAAGCCATCTCCCCCAATAGCTAATTCTATGTTTCTAATAGCCGTAACCATAGCCTTAAACTCTTCGGGTTCCAGCGAGGCTTTATGGTCTGGTCCCTCCATATTTCTATCCAAAGTGAAATGTTTTTCAATGACAACAGCGCCCAGGGCTACGGCGGCTATTGGGACTTCTATACCACGAGTGTGATCTGAATACCCTACCTCCACACCAAATGTTTCTTTTATATGCTGCATTGCCAGTAGGTTTACATCCTGCATTGGTGTTGGATATTCAGTATTACAATGGAGAATAATGATATTTTGTTTAGAAATACCAGAATCTAAAAAAACTTGTAAAGTCTCTTGAATTTCTTGAATAGAAGCCATCCCAGTTGATATGATGACTTTCTTAAAAAGCGTTGCTGCCTTTCTTAGATAGGGTAAATTGGTTAATTCTCCGGATGGAATTTTAACTATTTCTAACCCTATCTGAGATAAGTACTCTAAAGAACCCAAATCAAAAGCAGTTGAGAAAAATTGAATGTTCTTCAACTTACAATATTTTAAAAGTTGTTTATGTTCCTTCTGTGAAAGCTCTAGCTTCTGGAGCATTTGCAGTTGACTTTCTCCGGAGATAGAAGAATTTTTGATCTGATATGCTGCTTTTTTAGCTGATTTAGATACTAATTCTTTAGCGTTAAAAGTTTGAAACTTTACCAAATCAGATCCTGCTTCGACAGCCGCATCTATTAACTTTTTGGCCAAATCTAGTTGCCCGTTGTGATTAACCCCAGCCTCCGCAATTATAAGTACCTTTTTCATGCTTGTTTCTTTAGTTTTGCGGGATTTCCAATCCAAATTTCACCATCCGGAACGTCTCTTAAAACTACCGCCCCCGCACCTATTATAACGTCTTTTCCTATGACAACTCCTTGCTTTATAGTTGCATTAGCTCCAATAAAAGTTTTCTTGCCAACCGTTACATTACCCGCAAGAACTGCTCCTGGTGCTATATGACAAAAATCCGAAATTACACACTCGTGTTCTATAATGGCCCCAGTGTTTACGATGCAGCCATTGCCTAAAAAAACTAAATTATTAACTACTGCTTTAGGTGCAATAAATGTGGCCTCTCCTAAATTTGTTTGTGAAGCAACATAAGCGCTGGGGTGAATTATGGAAATTTGCGCTAACCCATTATCTTTACTAAAATGATAAAGCTTTTCTCGTAAGACATTAGCGCCAATAGCAGGGAAATAATAACTTCTTTCCAAAATTTCCTTAAAATCTACCTTGTTTTCATTTCCTAGGTAGGAAATCCCATAAGGATTCCGGACTGCTTCTGAAAAATCATAGTATCCCCTCACATGAAACCTATTAGCCAAAAGGGCATCTAATACCACATAGGCATGACCCGAGTAACCAAATATGGATATTTCCTTATACTTTAACACTGCTAGGAATATTTACCACTCTGTCTGCTAACCAAATGGAATTTTCTAAATCGGCTGTTTCGGAGTTACAAAACATGGGCAGTTGGTTCATTAACTTCCAAAGAGGCCTAGTCATTACACCCTTATCATTCGTTTCTTGTAAAAACATATCTCTTTCTTGTAAGGTTTCTAGCCTTATGGCATTTAACCAATAATTGGCTACTGTCTCAAAAGGTTCATTAATAAATTCGATTTCCTTGTCTTGAAAAAACAATTGATACTTCTTAGCCAGAATTCTTTTTTCTAAAATGATTTTATCTAAATTTTCCATTTGGGCGCAGCCTAAGGCAGCGTTTAAATTTGGTAAGCGGTAATTATATGCAACCATATTGTGATCAAAATTCCATTTATGAGGCATTTTAGCGGTTGTAGTGATATGTTTTGCCTTTTCTGCCAGCTCTGAATCATTCGTCAAAATCATCCCTCCTCCTCCGGTAGTAATGGTTTTATTTCCATTGAAACTAAGGGTTCCCAATAAACCTATAGTTCCTGCATGTTTTCCTTTATAAAGGCTACCCAATGCTTCTGCTGCGTCTTCAATTATGGCTATATTGTATTTAGAACACACCTGAGCTAACTCGTTGAGACGAACGGGCATTCCAAAAGTATGCATAGGAAGCACTGCACTAATTCGGCGTTTCGTCTTCATATTACAACAAACCCCATTAACCATAATAGTATTGTTGGATAGGAAATGTTCCAATTTTTCAGGCGAAAGTCCCATAGTATCCAAGTCAACATCTACAAAAACAGGTACCGCATTAATGTATGAAATGGCATTACATGTGGCCACAAAGGTGAGCGGTTGTGTAACGACTTCGTCATTTTCCTTTACTCCAGCAAGAAGTAGCGCAATATGCAATGCAGCAGTGCCGTTTACTGTAGCTACAGCGTGCTTAACCTTTGTGTATTTAACCACCTCTTCTTCAAACTGGTCCACAAATTTTCCAACGCTAGATACAAAAGTGCTATCTATACATTCATTGAGATATTTCTTTTCATTGCCAGAAAAACATGGCTCATGAAGCGGTATAAAATTGTCTGAATGAAACAATTCTCTAATGAATTCTATAGTTTCTTTTGTCTCGTGTTTATCACATCTTACCATCTAAGTACCTCCCTGTTTCTTTATGTCCAAAATTTGGTATTAATTCAAAGAATAACTCAACCATCTGAGCTTTTGTCCAATTCTTGGTTTTTTTAAAATCAGCTATAGTTTGTTCAAATAAAGTTAGTTTAGCATTATCATAAAATAAACTGTTCTTTATTATACCTATATTATAATATTTTACCATATCTAAAGTTTCTTCCTCGGTGTAAAACTCTTCAAAATCCTTTTCTCCGGTTGTGTCACTTTGTGTAAATAAACAAGGCCATTTCTTTTGCGAAGGTAGCGTCTTTATGAGCTCTCTAGCTTCATTTTCATCTTTACACAAAAAAGGTTCATAACCTAGTTCTTTCAAATATTTAATTGCAATGTCAGCAAAGGAAATAAGATGTAATGCTTCACTTAACTTGGGGAAAAAGATATCCCTATTTTCCCCAAAAATGCAGGACATAAGGCACAATTCTCCAGATTCTTTTGGAATAACAAAATATCTTTTTATATCATTTGGAGCAACTATTGGTTGTTTCTTTTGAATGCGCTTATCAAAACCGTGAAGTAAAGAACCATCGGAAAATGCTACATTGGCAAAGCGGGCTGTAGAAATTGTTATTTCCTTGCTTTTGCGCATTAAAAACATCTCCATGATTCTTTTAGATGCTCCCATCATATTTACAGGATTTGCTGCCTTATCCGTAGATACACAAAAATATTTTTTGACCCCTTTGTCTATAGCTTGCTGAAGTGTCTTTTCTGTATTAAAAATGTTTACGTTTATCATTCGCATTAAAGTGAACGGGTCTTTTTCACTTCTTACGTGCTTTAAGGCAGAAAGATTTAGTACATAATCATACTTTCCGTCCCATGCTATGAATGCGTCATATTCCTCGCTATCTACATCTAAAGCAAAGGTTTGAAAATCACCTGAAATATACCCTAATGTACTTCGTAAATCCCTGACAAGTTCTACTAAATTGTTTTCACTTATATCCACCACGTGAAGCTTCTCGGGATTTCTTTTGAAAATTTCTTGAGTTACAGCTTGTCCGATAGAGCCTGCACCGCCAATCACCAAAAAAGATGATTTGCCTACAATTTGAGAAAGAACTTTTTCATTGGCATTAATGTCGTTTGTAAATAGTTCGTTATCTCTTCCAAGTAGGGATAGTTGATTCATTATAAGGGTAATTAATATTACTTAAAAAGGCATTACTTCCGTACTAAGTACAGAATATTGTGGTCTTGCAACAAAACTACGATAATTATTGTCTCTGACAATTTTTGTAGTATTTTCCAAATGATTCTCTTGTATTATTTTTTTTGCAAATTCGTACCAAGTCATAACTTCGTTATCCGTAAAATGATATATTCCAAAATTTTCTGAGTTTCTCAAGATTATTTCTATAAGGTAAGCTGCCAAGTTCAGACCATTAGTCGGACATCCAACCTGCGCATCTGTAATGGTCAAATTCTCACCGTTTCTAGCCTTATTCAACACTTTAAGATAAAAGTTATTTCCATAAGTAGAATATAACCAAGATGTCCTAACAATAAAATGGTTGCTTAAAATTGCTTGTATATATTTTTCTCCTTGCAATTTGGATTTGCCATAGTTATTTATGGGCAGGGTAATATCATCTGTATTGTATGGTGTATTCTTCTTTCCATCAAATACATAATCTGTAGAAATATGAATAAGGATTACATTTTTAACCTTACATGCCGATGCAAGTTGCCTAACTCCTTCTGCATTAATTTCAAAGGCCTTGTTCGGAAATTGTTCTGCCATTTCAACATTGGTGTAAGCGGCACAATTAATACAATAATCGATCTCGTTTTCTTGAAAAACCTCTGTTAACCGCTTTGCGTCCAGAATGTTCAGTTCTATTGAGTTTTTGAAAAAGAAATATAGTTGTGGGTATTTAGTTTGAATTTCCTTGATACACAAACCAAGCTGACCGGAAGCGCCTGTGACGAGAATTCGTTTCATAAATCCAAGTCTTTCAAAAATGGCAATTTCTTATCTTTCTCGGAGAGAATAATATCTTCTGAGGCTATTCCCCAGTTTATATTTAATTCCGGATCACAATAAAGTATACCCCCTTCAGCAGCCTTATTGTAAAAATGGTCGCATTTATAAAAAAACTCGGCATTTTCACTCAGTGTCAAAAAACCATGTGCAAATCCTTTGGGAATAAATAGTTGCTTTTTGTTTTCAGCTGAGAGTTCAATTGACAGATGGTGCTTATACGTTGGGGATTCCTTTCTAAGGTCAACAACAACATCCAATACACTACCATGGATAACACGTACTAATTTAGCTTGCGCATATTCTCCTTTTTGGTAGTGTAGTGCCCTAATTACTCCTTTCTTGGAGAATGATTGATTGTCTTGAACAAACCGAACAGAAATGCTCAGAGCTTTTTCAAAATTGCGCTGATTAAAACTCTCAAAGACATAACCCCTATTGTCCATAAAAACGGTTGGCTCAATGATAAAACATCCTTTTAATTTGGTTTCTGTAACAATCATTTATATTTCTCTAAAATACCCAACAAATGCAGCCCATACCCACTTTTAACTAAAGGTGTTGCTAATTTAGTAAACTGCCCCCTATCTATATATCCCATTTCAAACGCTGCTGCTTCTATAGAACCAATTACAAGACCCTGACGTTCCTGTAAAACTTGAACAAATTGAGACGCTTGTAAAAGAGATTTAAATGTTCCTGTATCTAACCAAGCTGTGCCGCGATCCAGAATACAGACACTTAATTTATTGTTTTCAAGATATTTTCTATTAATATCCGTTATTTCCAGTTCTCCTCTTAGGCTCGGAGAAATACTTCTAGCTATTTCTAATACCTGATTATCATAAAAGTATATCCCCGGAACCGCATAATTGGATTTTGGCACTTTTGGTTTCTCCTCTATACTTATGGCTTTCCTATCTTTATTAAACTCTACTACGCCATAACGTTCCGGATCCTGTACCCTATAAGCATAAATAACTCCCCCATCCAAATCATTATTGGATTGTAGTAACTTAGCTAATCCCGAACCATAAAATATATTATCTCCGAGAATTAAGGCCACCTTATCGTTTCCTACAAAATCAGCTCCAATTATGAATGCCTCAGCTATCCCATTTGGAGCCTCCTGCACTGCATAGGAAAAGCAACATCCATATTTCTTGCCATCACCTAATAAATCCACAAAAAGAGGTAAGTCATTTGGTGTAGAAATGATTAGTATTTCCTTTATCCCAGAATACATTAATGTAGATAAGGGATAGTAAATCATGGGTTTATCGTAAATGGGCATTAATTGTTTGCTTACGGAAAGTGTTAGCGGGTGTAGTCGTGTTCCTGAGCCTCCGGCCAATATGATGCCTTTCATTTAACTAAGTTATAAGAAAAAGTATAAATTTACAGTTTGTACTGACTAATCCTTGTATTGCTGTTCGTAATACTTTTGATACTCCCCTGAAGTTACATGGTTTAACCAATCTTGGTTCCGCAAGTACCATTCTACCGTTTTTTCCAACCCTTGTTCAAAAGTAACTGATGGTTTCCAACCCAGCTCGCTATTAATTTTACCGGCATCTATGGCGTATCTTAAATCATGACCGGGTCGATCCTTGACGTAGGTTATTAATTTTTCGGAAGTGCCTTCGGCTCTGTTTAATTTAGTGTCCATAATATTGCATAGTAATTTCACCAAATCAATATTTTGCCACTCATTAAAGCCTCCAATATTATAGGTCTCCTGATTTCTTCCATTGTGAAAAATTAAGTCTATGGCAGCGGCATGGTCTTCAACGTACAACCAATCACGTGTGTATTTTCCATCACCATAAACCGGCAAAGGTCTATTTTCTATAATATTATTGATGAATAGCGGAATCAACTTTTCAGGGAAATGATTCGGTCCATAATTGTTGGAACAATTTGAAATTACATAGGGTAAACCATAAGTTTCACCATACGCTCTTACAAAGTGATCGGAGCTTGCCTTAGAGGCTGAGTAAGGCGAGCTTGGACAATAAGGGGTGCTTTCCGTAAAGAGCCCTTTTAACCCTAAACTACCATAAACTTCATCTGTACTTATATGATAAAACCTTTTTTTTGACAGATTAACTTTCCAATAATCCTTGGCTACGTTTAAAAGGTTTACGGTTCCGATTATATTCGTCCGGATAAACGCCAAGGGATCTGTAATCGAACGGTCTACATGGGATTCTGCGGCTAAATGGATAATTCCATCAAAATCAAATTCGTTGAATATTTTTCTGATTACTATGTCGTTTGTTATATCTCCTTTAACAAAAGTATAATTTGACTCATCCTCAATGTCTCTTAAGTTTTCCAGATTTCCTGCATAAGTCAGGGCGTCTAAGTTAACTATGTTATAGTCCTTATACGTGCTAACAAATTTTCTTACAACATGTGAGCCAATGAATCCGGCTCCTCCGGTAACTAAAATATTCATGTGAGAACTATATTAAGAAATATATGGTCTTTTAAGCAAATTCCCTTATAATGCCACTTTTAAAGTTCGTTACTTTTTCTGTTTAGGTATCCAAGAAAAGAGATAAAAAAGAAACCAAAAATTAAATAAAAGGGTATGGTTACTATTCGTTTGCTGAAAAATGATTTTGACCCTTCCTGAGACTTACCGAGGTTAATCACATTTATTACATCTTGTTGTTCTATCAAATCAATATTTTTACGTTCAATTTCTTTTACAAGCGCATTTTTTAAACTCAACAAGCCTGTTATATCAAAAGATTTTTGGTTGTCTAAAACCAAAGTTCCTGAAGTAATAGGGCTATTCTCGGCTAAATTTTTGGTGTAATTTGTGACCAATTCATCGATTTGCGAGATAAGCTTGTTATTTCTTTCAATCTTAAGCAGGGCATTTGCTTTATAGACTTCTTTTAATTCATTGAAATATTTATTAGTGTTTAGATAACTGACCATTTTAGGAACGTTCTTTTCACCAAGTGCAGCATTTTTATAAAAAAAGGTTAGCTTATGCTTTTGAATACTTTTATTCAAGATTTCGGATCTTGCAACATCCAATACGGATCCATCACCTTGAAAACTTTGCAATAATTCAAGGAATTTCATATCATCTGCGAAACTTTTTTTATTGGATTTTTCTTCGATGGGTTCAATAGATAATCTAAATCCTTTTAGTTCAGATATGTTTATACCCATTTCTCTGAAAAACAAAGTATCCTTAGTAAGTATTTTAGAATCAAGTTCTTCAACTGCGTCGTACAAATAACTTTTGCTTTCAAAATTGGGCTTTAATATTACTTCTGTTTTGAGTCTTAAGGGAACAAACTGATTAAGAATAAAAACAAGAATCACCCCTATTAATACTAAAATGCCCAACTTAATGAAATTCCTTTTTAAATAGATAAACACCCTTAAAAAGGCTTTAAAAATATTGTCAAATCCTTTTCGAAGGAGTATTAGTAATTGTCCCAAATCTATTTCGTCAGATTGAGAAGAGGCATTCGGTGTTGTTTGATTTCCCATAGGATTATGAATTGAAAATTTGCTCTAAAATTTTATCTGT